>NZ_JBBWCB010000271.1:0-2604 GCF_039888995.1 Pseudomonas rossensis
GCAAATTGCTTGGGTGTTATATGGTCAAGCCTCACGGGCAATTAGTATTGGTTAGCTCAACGCCTCACAGCGCTTACACACCCAACCTATCAACGTCGTAGTCTTCGACGGCCCTTCAGGGGACTCAAGGTCCCAGTGAGATCTCATCTTGAGGCTAGTTTCCCGCTTAGATGCTTTCAGCGGTTATCTATTCCGAACATAGCTACCCGGCAATGCCACTGGCGTGACAACCGGAACACCAGAGGTTCGTCCACTCCGGTCCTCTCGTACTAGGAGCAGCCCCTCTCAAATCTCAAACGTCCACGGCAGATAGGGACCGAACTGTCTCACGACGTTCTAAACCCAGCTCGCGTACCACTTTAAATGGCGAACAGCCATACCCTTGGGACCGGCTTCAGCCCCAGGATGTGATGAGCCGACATCGAGGTGCCAAACACCGCCGTCGATATGAACTCTTGGGCGGTATCAGCCTGTTATCCCCGGAGTACCTTTTATCCGTTGAGCGATGGCCCTTCCATACAGAACCACCGGATCACTAAGACCTACTTTCGTACCTGCTCGACGTGTCTGTCTCGCAGTCAAGCGCGCTTTTGCCTTTATACTCTACGACCGATTTCCGACCGGTCTGAGCGCACCTTCGTACTCCTCCGTTACTCTTTAGGAGGAGACCGCCCCAGTCAAACTACCCACCATACACTGTCCTCGATCCGGATAACGGACCTGAGTTAGAACCTCAAAGTTGCCAGGGTGGTATTTCAAGGTTGGCTCCACGCGAACTGGCGTCCACGCTTCAAAGCCTCCCACCTATCCTACACAAGCAAATTCAAAGTCCAGTGCAAAGCTATAGTAAAGGTTCACGGGGTCTTTCCGTCTAGCCGCGGATACACTGCATCTTCACAGCGATTTCAATTTCACTGAGTCTCGGGTGGAGACAGCGCCGCCATCGTTACGCCATTCGTGCAGGTCGGAACTTACCCGACAAGGAATTTCGCTACCTTAGGACCGTTATAGTTACGGCCGCCGTTTACCGGGGCTTCGATCAAGAGCTTCGCGTTAGCTAACCCCATCAATTAACCTTCCGGCACCGGGCAGGCGTCACACCCTATACGTCCACTTTCGTGTTTGCAGAGTGCTGTGTTTTTAATAAACAGTCGCAGCGGCCTGGTATCTTCGACCGGCATGGGCTTACGCAGTAAATGCTTCACCCTCACCGGCGCACCTTCTCCCGAAGTTACGGTGCCATTTTGCCTAGTTCCTTCACCCGAGTTCTCTCAAGCGCCTTGGTATTCTCTACCCAACCACCTGTGTCGGTTTGGGGTACGGTTCCTGGTTACCTGAAGCTTAGAAGCTTTTCTTGGAAGCATGGCATCAACCACTTCGTCACCCAGAGGGTAACTCGTCATCAGCTCTCGGCCTTAGAATCCCGGATTTACCTAAGATTCCAGCCTACCACCTTAAACTTGGACAACCAACGCCAAGCTGGCCTAGCCTTCTCCGTCCCTCCATCGCAATAACCAGAAGTACAGGAATATTAACCTGTTTTCCATCGACTACGCTTTTCAGCCTCGCCTTAGGGACCGACTAACCCTGCGTCGATTAACGTTGCGCAGGAAACCTTGGTCTTTCGGCGTGGGTGTTTTTCACACCCATTGTCGTTACTCATGTCAGCATTCGCACTTCTGATACCTCCAGCAAGCTTCTCAACTCACCTTCACAGGCTTACAGAACGCTCCTCTACCGCATCACCTAAGTGATACCCGTAGCTTCGGTGTATGGTTTGAGCCCCGTTACATCTTCCGCGCAGGCCGACTCGACTAGTGAGCTATTACGCTTTCTTTAAAGGGTGGCTGCTTCTAAGCCAACCTCCTAGCTGTCTAAGCCTTCCCACATCGTTTCCCACTTAACCATAACTTTGGGACCTTAGCTGACGGTCTGGGTTGTTTCCCTTTTCACGACGGACGTTAGCACCCGCCGTGTGTCTCCCATGCTCGGCACTTGTAGGTATTCGGAGTTTGCATCGGTTTGGTAAGTCGGGATGACCCCCTAGCCGAAACAGTGCTCTACCCCCTACAGTGATACATGAGGCGCTACCTAAATAGCTTTCGAGGAGAACCAGCTATCTCCGAGCTTGATTAGCCTTTCACTCCGATCCACAGGTCATCCGCTAACTTTTCAACGGTAGTCGGTTCGGTCCTCCAGTTAGTGTTACCCAACCTTCAACCTGCCCATGGATAGATCGCCCGGTTTCGGGTCTATTCCCAGCGACTAGACGCCCTATTAAGACTCGCTTTCGCTACGCCTCCCCTATTCGGTTAAGCTCGCCACTGAAAATAAGTCGCTGACCCATTATACAAAAGGTACGCAGTCACCCAACAAAGTGGGCTCCCACTGCTTGTACGCATACGGTTTCAGGATCTATTTCACTCCCCTCTCCGGGGTTCTTTTCGCCTTTCCCTCACGGTACTAGTTCACTATCGGTCAGTCAGTAGTATTTAGCCTTGGAGGATGGTCCCCCCATATTCAGACAAAGTTTCTCGTGCTCCGTCCTACTCGATTTCATGACTAAGAGATTTTCGCGTACAGGGCTATCACCCACTATGGCCG
>NZ_JBBWCB010000272.1:0-2558 GCF_039888995.1 Pseudomonas rossensis
GTGTAGTCCGGCGACACCAGTTCGATGTCGATCTTGTAGTGCTCGCGTACCTGATCGATGAAGCGGTAGGTCTCGGGGTGCAAGCGGCCGGTGTCGAGGCTGAACACTTTGACGTTCTTGTTCAGCTTCCAGGCCATGTCCACCAGCACCACGTCTTCGGCGCCGCTGAAAGATATCCACAGGTCATCGCCAAACTCGGCGAACGCGAGTTTCAGGATGTCCTGGGCGGATTTGTTGGCATAGGTCGTGGCGAGTTCCACGACGTCGAACGTTGGGCTCATCAGGGCGGCTTCCTACAGGTCGGTGGCGCTGGGCGCTCTATATGGCCCTGATGGTAACAAAAACCTACGGCAGCTGGCGCGCCCTCTGCGTTGCACCGGCCGGCCTGAGTCGCTAGAGTTCGGCAGTCCTTTTGCTCGCTCGACTCAATAATCAATACAAATGGGAGTGTCTTGTGGAAATTGCCTGTCTGGATCTTGAAGGTGTACTGGTCCCGGAAATCTGGATCGCCTTCGCCGAAAAAACCGGGATCGAGTCCCTGAGGGCGACCACCCGGGACATCCCCGACTACGACGTGCTGATGAAGCAGCGTCTGCGGATTCTCGACGAACACGGCTTGAAACTCACCGACATCCAGGAAGTGATCGCCACGCTCAAGCCGCTGGATGGCGCTATCGAGTTCGTCAACTGGCTGCTTGAGCGCTTTCAGGTGGTGATTTTGTCGGACACGTTCTACGAGTTCTCCCAGCCGCTGATGCGTCAACTGGGCTTCCCGACCTTGCTCTGCCATCGTCTGATTACTGACGATTCCGGTCGGGTGACGAGCTATCAGTTGCGTCAGAAAGATCCCAAGCGCCAGTCGGTTTTGGCCTTCAAAAGCCTTTACTACCGGGTGATCGCGGCGGGGGATTCCTACAATGACACCACGATGTTGGGTGAGGCGGATGCGGGGATTCTGTTCCATGCGCCGGACAATGTGATTCGCGAGTTTCCGCAGTTCCCGGCGGTGCACAGCTTTGAAGAGCTGAAGCAGGAGTTCATCAAGGCTTCGAATCGGGCGTTGAGCCTGTAAACACATTCATGTAGGAGCTGCCGCAGGCTGCGATCTTTTGACTTTGCTTTAAAAGGCAAGATCAAAAGATCGCAGCCTGCGGCAGCTCCTACAGGTTTTGCAGGGTGTCGAGAAGGACCTTCACCTTGGTAATCGATTCCTGATACTCGGCCTGCCACTCCGAGTCCGCGACGATCCCGCCACCGCCCCAGCAACACACCTGCCCATCCTTGACCAGCAAACTGCGAATGGCGATGGAGCTGTCCATCTCGCCGCGCACGTCCAGATAGAGCAAAGACCCGCAGTACAACCCGCGACGCGTCGGCTCCAGTTCGTCGATGATCTGCATTGCACGAATTTTCGGTGCACCGGTAATCGAGCCGCCAGGGAAGCTGCCGGCGATCAGGTCCAGCGCGTCCCGGTCATCCGCCAGTTCTCCGGTGACACTGCTCACCAGGTGATGCACGTTCGGGTAGCTTTCCAGGCTGAACAACTCCGGCACTCGCACGGAACCGATACGGCAAGTACGGCCGAGGTCGTTGCGCAGCAAGTCGACGATCATCAGGTTTTCTGCGCGGTCCTTGGGGCTGGCCAGCAGTTCGGCGGCGTTTGCCTCATCTTCGGCAGCGGTCAGTCCGCGAGGGCGGGTGCCTTTGATCGGACGGGTTTCCACATGGCGTTCGCTGACTTTGACGAAGCGTTCTGGCGACAGACTCAGTACCGCACCGCCGTCAGGCAAGCTCTGAAAACCGGAAAACGGCGTCGGGCACGCCGCCCGCAGCGCGCAATACGCGGCCCAAGGATCGCCCTGGCACTGCGCGCGGAAACGCTGGGCGAAATTGACCTGGTAGCAGTCGCCGGCCTGGATGTACTGCTGAATGCGTTCTAGCGCGTTGCGATACTCGTCAGCGCTCAGGTCGGCCTTCATCGGGGCTTTCAACGTGAAAGACTCGACTGCTTCAGCCGTAGGCTTACTGAATAGCGTGATCAGACGCTGACGTTCGCTGTCGATCAGCGACGGGTGGAAGACCAACTGACTTGTACTCAGTTGGTGATCGCTGATCAGCGCCCAGTCGTACAGCCCAAAACGTGCGTCGGGCAATTGCAGATCGTCCTGCGCCTGACTGGGCAGGTTTTCCAGATGCCGACCGAAGTCGTAGCTCAGGTAACCGATGAAGCCGCCAGCGAAGGGCAAATCGTAAGGAACAGCCGCTTCACCGAGTCGTGCCAGATTGTCGCGAAGGCGTTGCAGGAAATCGCTGCCACTTTCGTCAGGCAATACTGCTATTTGCTCCAGCGGCCAGGCACTGAGCAGGTCATAACGTCCACGCTCGGCACTCGGCCGGCCACTGTCGAGCAGCACGGCACCGGGGGCATGACGAATCGCCGCGAAGTACTCGGCGGGGTTGGCGCGATAGGGGAGCGGGTGTACGGAACAGGTCAACATGGGCGGGGCAGATCAGCCATCGAGGCGGGGGTGGCGATTGTAGTCCCCTCGGGGAATTGC
>NZ_JBBWCB010000273.1:0-2444 GCF_039888995.1 Pseudomonas rossensis
GAGGTACAGTGACGATTGATTTCGTTCGCGACAGTCGCGCTGTTTTTTTGAAGTATAAGAGGTGGTTATGAATATCAAGACTCTGGGCTTGCCCCTGGCGGTAGCGGCCTTTCTGGCCCTGGCCGGTTGCTCGACGCCAACGGTTGTGACGCTGCAGAACGGCTCCCAGTATTTGACCAAGGACATGCCGAAAACCAAGACCAAGGACGGCTTCTTTGAGTTCGAAGATATTTCCGGGACGAAAGTGAAGGTCAAGGCCGATGAAGTGACCACGATTCGACAGGAAGACTGAACAACAAAATCAAAAGATCGCAGCCTGCGGCAGCTCCTACACACCCATGATCGGTGTAGGAGCTGGCGAAGCCTGCGATCTTTTGGCGAGCAACCCTAGGCGATAACGATTCCCCCGCCCGACAAGCTATCCAGCCCAACCCCGACCAACGTCACCGAATCCCCCCCAAATGTCAGCACCGTGTCGTGCCCCACCGCCGTGGCATGCGCCCGATAGTCGTCGTTCGGCGTCACGCCTTGAACTCCGAGAAACACCAGTTTGTCGCTGGCCTGGTAGCCAACCACGCGGTCCTGACCAAACGCGCCGCTAAACAGGAACGTATCGATCCCGCCCCCCGACTCCAACAAGTCATTGCCCGCCCCGCCGACAAACACGTCGCTGCCCTTGCCGCCAAGCAAATGGTCGTTGCCGTCCAGCCCCAACAACCAATCACCAACGGCATGAGCCGTGAGCGTATCGGCACCGGCGCCGCCCTTCACTGTTGACGCGTACTGAGTCAGGTTGCTGCCCGCCTTAAGGCCTTCGGCAGTGACGCTGTGGGTCACGTCATCCTTGAACAGGCCCCACAGAAACCCCGGCTCCTTGGTCACAATGCTGCCGATGTCGCGGGTAATGCTGATGCCGCCATTGGCGTCGCGAATGTACAGGTTGCCGGCGCCGTCGTTGGCGAAGTCGAGATTGTTCACCGACTGCTGCACGTCCAGCACGTTGTTGCCCTTGCCGCCCAACAAGATGTTGTAGCCACCACCGTCGCGGAAGGTGTCGTTGCCATCGCGGCCTTCCAGGTAGTCGTTGCCTTTGCCACCCTGGATCAGATCGTTGCCGTCGCTGCCGATGATGAAAGTACTGCCCTTGTGGGTTTCAGCGTTGCGATTCAGATCCTGAACCCAAGTGTTGGCGCGCGCCGGGTCCGACAGGTTGGCAACGATGATCGTCGAGTCTTTACTGGTGAGGTCGTAGAACTTCGACTCGATCACCCGGTTCATGCCGTCGCCATAGGCGGTAGGCAAGTGCGAGATCCAGGTCGGAATGTTAAGGATGGAAAACGGCAGCACATTCCACGCTGTCGAAGCGTAGTGGTCATTGAAGCTGACGATGTTATCGGTCGCCGAAACCTTGGCGGCATCGTGCACGCCCACCGATGACAGGTTAAAGGATGAACCGTCGAGGGCGCGGTACACCGGGTCGTTTTCGTAACCGACGTTCAGCACTTTGTCGGTGCTGCTTTGGGTCGGCGAGGCGTAGGCGATGTAGTTGGAATCCTGGTAGAACCCGGCCCACTTGTCGTTGCTTAAATCCGCCAGGCTGTTGACCGCCAACCCACCGAGGCTGTGACCGCTGACCAGTACGTCCTTGCCCGACAGGCCATTAGCCCGGGCAAAGGCCGCAACGTCGCTGAGCAGATTACCGAAGGCTTCGCCGGCGTAGTTTTTCGCATAATCCTTTGGCCCCAACGCCGCCAGCAGATCATTGATCACATCGCCGATGGAGTCGCTGATCTGGCTTTCTCGTGGGCCGCTGGTGCCGCGAAAGGCGATACCGATTTCGCTGAGATGACCCTGCGCGTCGTACTTGCCGAGGATTTCCACCTGAGCGCTGGTGTACCCGGCCTTTTCGCCGAAGAACGTTCCGCGTGCATCGACCTTGCCGTCATAGCCCAGTTGCGTGGCGGTGATCGGCGTCCAGCCGGCTTTCTGCACCGCGTCCAGCGCGGCTTTTTCCGAATCGGGGTTCCATGGGATTCCGGGAATGACGCCCTGGGAGTCGGTGCCACCGATCAGTGCGGTCACCAATGTCACCGGCAAGCCAAGGCCAAAGCCGTTGTGCTGATAGCCGGTGGCAAAGCCGTTATCCAGGTTGTGGTAGGAATACAGCGTGATCGCCATCGCGTCGGTAAATAACGCTTTGGAATCTGCTGTGCCGAAGTTTTTGTAGTCGTACACACCCATTGGTATTGCCTCTCTCTTTGTTGGAATTGTCAGAGATAGCTCACAACCAGAACGCCTCAATCACGAGGCGTCCCGGAGCATTTAGTGCATGCAGCCTTAGGCAAACGTAATGCCTGAAGCCGACAGGTTATCCAGTCCCACCCCCACCAGGGTCACAGCAAAGTCGCCAATCTTCAGCACCGTGTCATGGCCCGACTGCGAAG
>NZ_JBBWCB010000274.1:0-2382 GCF_039888995.1 Pseudomonas rossensis
GTTTACGACGACTTCGTCGCCGAACGCAGCCTCGCGGGCTCGGCAGCTGCTACAGAGCGATCCTGTTCGCCTTCATCGTGTGACCGGTGGTCGATGAACCGGTCTCGCCCGGCAATTTGCGCTTAGCTGTAGGGATAACCCGAGGCGCGCGTGGGTTCTGAATCGCCACAGCGACGCCCCTTCAGAACACCGTGAGTCTGAGGAAATTCGCAATGCTGACCCTCAACATCAATGGCAAGGACCAGGTGCTGGATGCCCCCGCAGACATGCCGCTGCTGTGGGTCCTGCGCGATGTCGCGCACCTGACCGGCACCAAATTCGGTTGCGGCATCGCCCAGTGCGGGGCCTGCACCGTGCACGTCGACGGCGCGCCACTGCGCTCCTGCATCACGCCCGCCACGGCCGTGGCCCACGGGCAAAAAATCCTCACCATCGAGGGCCTGTCTACCGACGGTTCGCACCCGGTGCAACAAGCCTGGGCCGAACTCGATGTGGTCCAGTGCGGTTACTGCCAGTCCGGGCAGATCATGTCGGCGGCGGCCTTGCTGGCGAAGATTCCCAAGCCCACCGACAGCGACATCGATCAGGCGCTCTCCGGCAACATCTGCCGCTGCGGCACCTACCCAAGGATCCGCGCAGCGGTCAAACGCGCCGCCGAGATCGGTTGATGCCACGTTGACGGGAGTCCGAACAATGAACAGCCTCAATCCTCTGTCACGCCGCGGTTTCCTCAAGGGCAGCGCGGTGCTGGGCGGTGGTCTGGTGGTGGCGTTTGTCATCCCCGGTGGTCATCGCTTTGCCATCGGCGCCGAGAATCAAGGCAATGTTTTCGCGCCCAATGCGTTTTTACGGATCGGCAATGACAACAGCGTCACCATACTGCTCGGCCATTCGGAAATGGGCCAGGGCATCTGGACCGGCCTGACCATGCTGATCGCCGAAGAACTGGACGCCGACTGGTCGAAGATCCGTGTCGAACATGCACCGGCCTCGGCCGCCGAGTATGGCCTGGCCGGGTTTGGCGGGATGCAAATCACTGGCGGGTCCACCTCGACCTGGATGGAGTTCGACCGCTACCGGCAGGCCGGTGCAGCGGCGCGTTTGATGTTGATCGATGCGGCGGCCAAACGCTTCAACGTCGCGCCCTCCGGGATTCGCACCGAATCGGGTGTGGTGATTGCCGGCGATCAAAGCGCCACCTACGGCGAACTGGCCGATGACGCCGGCAAGCTGCCGGTGCCGGATCCGGCGACGATCAAGCTCAAGGAGTCCAAGGACTGGAAAATCATCGGCAAACCGACCAAGCGCCTGGACACGCCGGAGAAAATCACTGGCCGCGCCAAGTTCGGCATGGACGTGCAGTTCGACGGGCTGATGACCGCCATGGTCGCGCGCTCGCCGGTGTTCGGTGGCAGCGTCAAATCCTTCGAAGGCGCCGAAGCGCTGGCGATCCCGGGCGTGCACAAAGTGGTGCAGGTGCCCACCGGGGTGGCGGTGATTGCCGACCATTACTGGGCGGCGAAGCTGGGGCGCGATGCGTTGAAGATTGATTGGGACTTGGGGCCGAACACCGGGCTCGACAGTCAGAAGCTGCTGGAAAGCTTCCGCAAACTCGCTGCCACCCCTGGCGCTTCGGCCAGTCAGGCTGGTGATGTCGCGGCGGGTCTGGGGAAAGCGGCGAAGACCATTGATGTCGAGTACAGCGTG
This sequence comes from Pseudomonas rossensis, assembly GCF_039888995.1. Classification (NCBI taxonomy): domain Bacteria; kingdom Pseudomonadati; phylum Pseudomonadota; class Gammaproteobacteria; order Pseudomonadales; family Pseudomonadaceae; genus Pseudomonas; species Pseudomonas rossensis. The sequence goes on from NZ_JBBWCB010000274.1 coordinate 1,708, forward strand.
CCATACCTGGCCCACGCACCGATGGAACCGCTCAACTGCACGGTGAAAATCACCCAGGACAAATGCGAAATCTGGACCGGCACCCAGTTCCAGACGCTGGACCAAATGGTCGCCGGGAAAATCACCGGGCTCAAACCCGAGCAGGTGGAAATACATACCGAGTTTCTGGGCGGTGGTTTCGGTCGCCGGGCCAATCCAACCTCGGACTTTGTTGCAGAAGCTGTGGAAGTCGCCAAGGCAGCGGGCGCGCCGGTAAAAACCGTCTGGTCCCGGGAGGACGACATTCGCGGTGGGTACTACCGCTCGGCGTTCCTCCATCAGGCCCGCATCGGCCTCGATGCCGGTGGCCTGCCGATCGCCTGGAAGCATGTGATGGTCGGGCAGTCGATCATGGCGGGCACGTCATTCGAGGCGACCATGGTCAAGAATGGCATCGACAAGACGTCTGTCGAAGGGGTCGCCGACAGTCCGTACCTTAAGGGGTTGGCGAATCACCAGGTTGATCTGCATTCGCCGCAAACCGGCATCCGCGTGCTCTGGCTGCGTTCGGTGGGGCACACCCACACCGCGTTCGTGATGGAGTCGCTGATCGACGAACTGGCCGAGGCGGCCGGCAAGGATCCGGTCGAGTACCGACGAACCTTGCTCAAGGACCATCCGCGGCATCTTGGCGTG
>NZ_JBBWCB010000275.1:0-2341 GCF_039888995.1 Pseudomonas rossensis
GTTTGGCGGTGTGTCGGGGTGATGCTCCTCGACGGCCAGAGCAACCAATGGGCTACTGATGAGCAGTGCGGCGACGAGTGTTTTGAAGTGTGTATGCATGGCAATCTCCAGTGAGTCAGGGACGTACAGGAAGTATTGAGCCGCGCTAAAGAGGCGAAGCCAAAGGGGGCGGCCGGAATTCCGGGCGCTTGGAGGACGGTTTTAATCGTTGAAGCGAACGAAGCGCAGGCGTGCTGGCGGACCTGGGTGGCGCCGGGCGGTGTAAGGTGAGAAACGCGAACGGAGTCTGGGAGCGGGCACTCAGAATCAGTGCGGGCAGCAGAAACACGACAGCCCAAAGGGTGTGTTCGAAGGTGGGCAGGGTCAGGGTGGGGCTCAGCGCTGTGGAGCTGTGTTCGCAGTATTGCAGGCAGCCGCTGGCATGCAGCTCATGACTGTCGACATGGTCAGCGCTGCGGATGATTTCATGGGCGACGGTCAGGTCATGAGGCAGCAGGCTCAGGCATCCCTGGCTCGCCGCTACTGCAAAGGCCAGCAGCCACAGTGCGAGCACTTGGCGGATCAGTAGCGGTAGGTGAGTGCGGAACCTGAGCATAGTGTGTACCCGATCCGAGGGGTTACCTTGAGCTTAGTCCCGAGCAAGAGGCCGTCATTGATCCATATCAACTGGTGCCCCTTTACGTTACTCCGCGCTCATTTCCATTTCCGGACTCAACGTCCCCAACCAAGCCACCAATCCCAAAATCAACACCGCCGCCGCCAATTCAACCACCACGCTGCGCCGCAACGTATTCGCTGCCACCCGATACTGACCCTCACGCAACGACCGCTCCAAAAACGGCCCCAGGTGAAACCGGTTAAACGCGGCGAGCACCAGCATCCCGGCAAACAGCGCGATTTTGATGGACAGCAAAATCCCGTAGGTACTGAGCAAGACATCGTCGAGCGTTGGGCCCACGATGAACAGGTAATTCACGACTCCCGTGACCGTGATGACGACCACGATCACTGCGCCCACCCATTCAAATCGGCGGACAGCCCGAGCCAGCAATCTGATGCGTTCCTCTGTTTGCAGATCGTTGATCTTTGCCATCAAGGCAAGCGCGACCAGCGCACCGAACCAGGCCCCCGAAGCCAGCAGATGCAAGATGTCAGTGATGAGATGCCAATAACGACGGCTGCCTTCATCCATCGCCCCATGACCGTTCCAGGCCAGGCTGGCCAAGGCGATGGCGCCGGCAAAAGACGCGATCAGCAGGCTGAGCCCGGGCGCACGTTGATTGAGCATCACCGCCAAACTGGCGATAACCAGCGCGATGATGCGCACGACCCAGGCCAACCCGACATCCGTCTCAAACACCATCATCTCGATATGCGGACGCAACTCGGCAAAGTCCGTCTCACCGCTCATGGCACTCGCCATCATCATCATGCTGGCGGCAGAAAGCAGCACGCCCAGCAACGCCGCCCCCGTCAACATCGACCGAAACGGCAACACCGCGGCCGATATTCGTTCCCGTTCTTTCAGGCTGTACAGCCCAAACAGCGCCACCCCAAACAGCAACATCAAATCCACATACAACCCAAAGCGCAGTGCAATGCTGACCGAGTCGCTCATCAATCACTTCACTTTGAACGTAACGTTGCCGGTGATCGGGTGGGTGTCCGACGACACGGCGCGCCATTCGACTTTGTAGGTGCCGACAGGCAGTGGCGAAAGCGGTGTGATGACCATGGTTTTCGGGTCGCTGCCGCCGGAGACTTTGGCTTTCATGGGCATGGGGGAGTGCGCCATGCCAGGCATTTCCGTCATGACCAATTTTGCGCCGGAGAACTGGGTCATGAGGTTTTCCGAGAAGTGCAGTTCGATCTTGCTCGGTGCCGCGCCATTCGCACCTTCCGCCGGAGTGGAGGAGAGCAGTTTCGGGTGTGCTTGAGCGAGCGCGCTCATGAGCAGTCCAATGGCTACAGCGGTAGTTTTAATCATGCGCATGCAAGGCCTCTTACCGCTTTAAGCGGTTGTTTTTTTGGTTGTTGAGTTAATGCGTTTAGAACCACAGCCGAATGCCAAGAACAAGGCGTGCTTCGCTGCGATCCTCACCTTCATCGTTGGCGTAATCGGCGGTTTTGCCGTAGGTGCGGTTCCAGGTCACGCCGATGTAAGGCGCGATTTCCCGGCGGATTTCATAGCGCAGGCGCAGGCCGGCTTCGGTGTTGGATAACCCGGAACCGACACCCCGTTGCGGATCGTTTTTGCCGTAGACGTTGAGCTCGGCGGTCGGCTGCAGAATCAGTCGGTTGGTGAGCAGGATGTCGTAGTCGCCCTCAAGTCGTGCAGCGG
>NZ_JBBWCB010000276.1:0-2335 GCF_039888995.1 Pseudomonas rossensis
AGGCACCCACCGGGCGATACCGCCTCCCGGGCACCCTAACTTTTAGCAAGGAGCACATCCATGGCTACACCAGCGTACATGTCCGTCACTGGCGAGAAACAAGGTCTGATCACTGCCGGCGCGTTCACCGCCGACTCGGTTGGCAACACCTACCAGGAAGGACACGAAGACCAGGTCATGGTTCAGGCTTTCAGCCACGACGTGATCATCCCGCGTGACCCGCAGTCCGGCCAACCGACCGGTCAGCGCGTCCACAAGCCAGTCGTGATCACCAAGGTGTACGACAAGGCTTCGCCACTGCTGCAGGCGGCTCTGACCTCCGGCGAGCGCATGAGCGAAATCGTTATCCAGTGGTACCGCACCTCGGCCCAAGGGACCCAAGAGCACTACTACACCACCAAACTGGAAGACGCGATCATCGTCGCCATCAACAACAAAATGCACAACTGCCAGGACCCGTCAAACTCGCACTTCACTCACCTGGAAGAAGTGCAATTCACCTACCGCAAAATCACCTGGACCCACGAAGTATCCGGTACTTCGGGTTCCGATGACTGGCGTCAGCCGGTCGCCTAACTCAGGCCGACCGTCTCAAGCATCGGCCAGCTCTGCTGGTCGATGTTGTTTTCGCCCTTCCAGAATTTTGCGTCTGCTGATTCCTTTTTCCGGTATTGGCGAGCGCCGCAGCACTGCACGAGGAACAAGGGATGTTCGCGCCGGCCAATCAAACTCACTTTGCCCTGACCATCGAAGGTCTTTCCAGCGACTTCCAGGTTCTTTCCCTGCAAGGTCGGGAAGCCATCAGCCAGCCTTTTGTGTTTGAGGTGGAGCTGGTCAGTGAACAGCCGTCCCTGGACCTCGAGATCCTGCTGCACAAACCGGCCTTTTTGCAGCTCTCGCCTGACGGCAGCGGCATTCATGGCCAGATCTATCGCGCTGCCCAGGGCGATTCCGGCAAACGCCTGACCCGCTACGCGGTGACCCTGCGCCCGCAACTGTCTTACCTGGCGCACCGCATCAACCAACGCATCTTCCAGAACCTTAACGTGCCGAAAATCATCGGCAGCGTCCTCGAAGAGCACGGCATCCAAAGCAACGCCTATGAATTCAAAGTCGGGGCGATTTATCCGGAGCGCATTTACTGCGTTCAGTACGATGAATCGGACCTGCAGTTCGTTCAGCGTCTGTGCGAGGAAGAAGGTATCCACTACCACTCTCAGCACAGCGCCACCGCCCACAAGCTGGTGTTCGGCGATGACCAGACGGTGTTCCCGAAACTCGCGCCCGTGGCCTACCAGCAAGACTCCGGCATGGTCGCCAACAACCCGGTGATCAAGCGCTTCGACCTGCGCCTGGAAACCCGCACCAGCCGCACCACCCGCCGCGACTACGACTTCGAAAAACCGCGACTGACCCTGGAAAGCGAAAACCGTGGCGATGCCCTGCCCGACCTCGAAGACTACGACTACCCTGGCCGCTTCATCGACCGCGAACGCGGTAAGCACTTGGCCAAACGCGCCCTCGAACGTCACCGTAGCGACTTCCAGCTCGCCGAAGGCAAAAGCGATCAGCCGTTGCTGGTCAGCGGCCACTTCCTGGCCCTGACCCAACACCCGAAGCCCAAGTGGAACGACCTGTGGCTGCTGACCGAAATTCTCCACGAAGGCAAACAGCCGCAAGTGCTGGAAGAGTCGGTCACCAGCACCACCAACCTGAAAGACGATTTCCACCAGGGCTACCGCAACCGCTTCCAGGCCACCCCGTGGGACGTGCCGAACCGGCCACCGCTGACCCAGAAAAAGCCGCGCATCCTCGGCAGCCAAAGCGCCGTGGTCACCGGGCCCAAGGGTGAAGAGATCCACTGCGACCAATACGGTCGCGTCAAAGTGCAATTCCATTGGGACCGCGAAGGCCAGGCCGACGACAAGACCAGTTGCTGGCTGCGCGTCTCCTCCGCCTGGGCCGGTGCTCACTACGGCGGCATCGCCATCCCGCGCATCGGCATGGAAGTGCTCGTCACCTTCCTCGAAGGCGACCCCGACCAACCGCTGATCAGCGGATGCCTGTACCACAAGGAAAACGTCGTCCCATACGCCCTGCCGGCGAACAAAACCCGCAGCACCTTCAAAACCCTGAGCTCCCCCGGTGGCGGTGGTTACAACGAACTGCGCATCGAAGACAAAAAAGGCCAAGAACAAATCTTCCTGCATGCCCAGCGCGACTGGGACGAAAACGTCGAGCACGACCAGAAAATCCGCGTCGGCAACGAACGCCACGACACCGTCGAGCAAAACAGCTACAGCGAATTCAAGGCCGAAGAACACCACACCGTCTA
>NZ_JBBWCB010000277.1:0-2206 GCF_039888995.1 Pseudomonas rossensis
CCGGCAGTGATCAGACCTTGTTTCTCGCCAGTGACGGACATGTACGCTGGTGTAGCCATGGATGTGCTCCTTGCTAAAAGTTAGGGTGCCCGGGAGGCGGTATCGCCCGGTGGGTGCCTGACTGTTATCAAGGTCCGTGCCAGAAACGGTTAAGGCTATATAAATCAGGGGGTTGAGAGGGTTTTAAGCGCTCGCGAAGGATGTTCGGCAGCGATCGCCTGTGGATGTGCGCAAGAAGTTGCGCAGTACTGCGCAACTTCTTGCGCACTTGGCTGGGGCGCCTGACAGGCCGGGCGATCAGCGAGTCGGGTAGGGCTTTCGCAGCGTTGAGTGCGCAACTTCTTGCGCAGCATGGCGTTAGGCCATGCTTGGCGAATATATCGTTCTACCGTCCTGAAAAATGTGACGGGGGGCTGGCTGCTTTCGGCCCAGAGTGTGTAAAAACGCCTTCGCGAACCCTTGCTATGATTTCTGAGGATTTCATCGCAGGGATCGCCCATGAAGCGCTTTATCCAAGGTGAACATCGAGGCCAAGGCACCTTACTTCCCGAGAGCCTCGACGACTACGTCAGCGATACCAATCCGGTGCGCGTAGTCGACGTCTTTGTCGACGGACTCGACCTGGTCAGTCTGGGTTTTGAAGGTGCCATTCCAGCCGATACTGGCCGGCCTGCTTACCACCCCGCGATCTTGCTGAAGATCTACATCTACGGCTATCTCAATCGCATTCAGTCGAGCCGACGTTTGGAGCGAGAAGCTCAACGCAACGTCGAACTGATGTGGTTGACCGGGCGTTTGATGCCGGACTTCAAGACCATCGCCAACTTCCGAAAAGACAACAGCAAGGCCATCCGAGGTGTCTGTCGCCAGTTCGTTGTGCTGTGTCAGCAGTTGGGACTGTTTGGAGAACATCTGGTCGCCATCGATGGCAGTAAATTCAAGGCCGTCCACAACCGTGACCGCAATTTCACCAGCGCCAAGCTGAAGCGGCGAATGGAAGAAATCGAATCGAGCATCAGCCGTTACCTGACCGCGCTCGATGCTGCCGATCGGCAAGAACCAACAGCTTCCGAGCCCAGTACCGTGTGGCTGGAAGAAAAAATCGCCAAGCTCAAAACTCAAATGAAAGAGCTTCAAGCGATCGAGATCCAGCTCAACGAATCGCCGGACAAACAGGTCTCACTGACCGATCCAGACAGCCGCTCCATGATGACTCGCGGCACGGGAATCGTCGGCTATAACGTGCAGACGGCGGTCGATACTCAGCACCATTTGATCGTTGCACACGAGGTGACCAATGTCGGTTCCGACCGCGATCAGCTCAGCTCGATGGCCAAGCAGGCCCGCGAGGCGATGGCGTCAGAAACGTTGTCGGTGGTGGCGGACCGAGGTTACTTCAAAAGCGAACAAATCTTGGCTTGTCACGATGCAGGCATCACCCCCTACGTGCCCAAGCCGATGACCTCTGGAGCCAAGGCTGACGGACGTTTCAATAACGATGCCTTCATCTATGACGCGGTAAAAAACGAATACATTTGTCCAGCTGGCGAGGCGCTGATCTGGCACTACTCCTACGTTGAAAAAGGCCTGAAGTTGCATCGTTACTGGAGTTCGAAATGCCAGGGCTGCGCGTTGAAGTCGCAATGCACTCCGAGCACGGAACGACGAGTTCGACGCTGGGAGCATGAAGACGTATTGGAGGAGATGCAGCTTCGGCTGAGCAAAGCACCAGAGATGATGCGAGTCCGAAAACGGACGGTTGAGCATCCCTTCGGGACGCTCAAACAATGGATGGGGGCGACGCACTTCCTGACGCGAAAGCTGGCCGGGGTGAGCGCGGAGATGAGCTTGAATGTGCTCGCCTACAACTTGAAACGGGTTATGAAAATCATCGGTGCCAACGGTTTGATGAAAGCGCTGACGGCCTGAAAAAGGCTGATTTTGGCCCATCCCAGAGGCTGTAAAAATAGCGTTGGCGTGTTCCAGGCTGAGACTGATGTGGCCCGCGACATAACCGTGCGATCGCTCAGCCAACGAATGTCACTACTCCACAACGACGAGGTCCATGAGCGTTTTTACACGCTCTGGGCCATAAGCAGCCGCTGGACAGACTAGTGGCTAATAGGTAGCGTCGACCCTCTGCACTGAATCTTTCCCGTAGTTGAGTCGTCAGGCGTATTGGTTGGAGGAGTTGCAATGACAACAA
>NZ_JBBWCB010000278.1:0-2154 GCF_039888995.1 Pseudomonas rossensis
TGGCTGGCGCAAGGGGAGGGCGAGCGCCAGCTGGCTTACTGGAAAGCGCAATTGGGCTGTGACCATCCGACCCTGAGCCTTGCCACTGATCATCCGCGTTCGGCGCAACACCTTCACAGCGCCGCGCGCCACACCGTACGGTTGGGCGCGACCCTGAGCGATGCCATTCGCCAGACCGCCCAGGCCCATGAATCCACTTCGTTCATGCTATTACTCGCCGCGTTCCAGAGCCTGCTGCACCGCTACAGCGGCCAACGCGACATCCGCATCGGCGTGCCGAACGCCAACCGTCCGCGCCTGGAAACCCAAGGGCTGATCGGCTTCTTCATCAACACCCAGGTGCTACGCGTCGAGTTGGATTCGCAGCTGCCATTCGTTGAGCTGCTGGCGCAAACCCGTCGGGCAGCGTTGGACGCACAAGCTCATCAGGATCTGCCGTTCGAACAATTGCTCGAAGCCTTCCCGCAGGCCCGCGAACAAGGCTTGTTCCAGGTCATGTTCAACCACCAGCAACGGGACTTGAGCGCACTGCGTCGCCTGCCTGGGCTGCTGGCCGAAGAGCTGCCGTGGCACAGCCGCGAAGCCAAGCTCGACCTGCAACTGCACAGCGAGGAAGACCGAAATGGTCGCCTGAGCCTGTCCTTCGACTACGCCAGCGAACTGTTCGACGTGGCGACTATCGAGCGTCTGGCCGAGCATCTCAGCAACCTGCTGCGAGCAATTTGCGAACAGCCCCAAACCACCATCGGCGATCTGCAACTGCTGAACCCGTCCGAGCTTGAACAGCAAGCATCGTGGAGCGCCGCACCGTGCACACCGGCCAGCCAATGGCTGCCGGAATTGCTCAACGAACAGGCTCACCTGACCCCTGAGCGCACTGCGCTGATGTGGGACGGTGGCGCCATGGACTTCGCCGAACTGCACACCCAATCCAATCGCCTGGCCCATTACCTGCGCGACAAAGGCGTCGGCCCGGACGTCTGCGTGGCCATTGCCGCCGAGCGTTCGCCGCAGTTGCTGATCGGCCTGCTGGCGATCATCAAGGCCGGTGGCGCCTACGTGCCGCTGGACCCGGATTACCCGGCCGAACGCCTGGCCTACATGCTCAGCGACAGCGGCGTCGAGTTGCTGCTGACCCAAACCCAATTGCTTGACTGCTTACCGGCCACCGATGGCGTCAGCGTGATCGCCATGGACGCCTTGCATCTGGAGAGCTGGCCGAGTCATGCGCCTGGCCTGCACTTGCACGGCGACAACCTGGCGTACGTGATTTACACCTCCGGTTCCACCGGCCAGCCGAAGGGCGTCGGCAACACCCACGCAGCCCTCGCCGAGCGCCTGCAATGGATGCAGAACACCTATCGTTTGAACGACACCGACGTGCTGATGCAAAAGGCGCCGATCAGTTTCGACGTGTCGGTGTGGGAGTGCTTCTGGCCGCTGATTACAGGTGCGCGTTTGCTGATTGTCGGCCCCGGCGAACACCGCGATCCGCACCGCATCGCGCAACTGGTTCAGCAATTCGGCGTGACCACGCTGCACTTTGTGCCGCCGTTGCTGGCGCTGTTCATCGACGAACCACTGACCACCGAATGCACCAGCCTGCGCCGCGTATTCTCCGGCGGTGAGGCCTTACCCGCCGAGCTGCGCAACCGCGTGCTGGAACACCTGCCGGCCGTGCAATTGCACAACCGCTACGGCCCGACCGAAACCGCGATCAACGTCACTCATTGGCACTGCACAACCGGCGATGGCGAACGCTCGCCGATTGGTCGTCCGCTGGGCAATGTGCTGTGCCGCGTGCTCGATGAGGCACTCAATCCCGTGCCGGCCGGTGTGCCGGGCGAGTTGTGCATCAGTGGCATCGGTTTGGCGCGCGGCTATTTGGGTCGTCCAGGCCTGACCGCCGAACGCTTCGTCGTCGATCCGCTGGGCGAGCAGGGCGCGCGTCTGTACCGTACCGGCGACCGCGCGCGCTGGACCGCCGACGGTGTGATCGAATACCTCGGCCGTCTCGATCAGCAGGTCAAACTGCGCGGCTTCCGTGTTGAACCGGAAGAAATCGAAGCACGATTGCTGGCTCAGGACGGCGTCGCTCAAGCCGTGGTGCTGGTGCGTGAAACGGCGGCCGGCGGCCAGTTGATCGGTTACTAC
>NZ_JBBWCB010000279.1:0-2130 GCF_039888995.1 Pseudomonas rossensis
GCCTTGTTGAATGTCGAAGACACACTGATCCTGCCCACCGTCACGCTGATTCATATTGGCGTCATTCCCGCCTTGGTGGGGAGCGACGGCGTGATGTTCCTCGATAAGACGGCCCATTTGACCTTGTACCAGGCTGCCAAGATCGCCTGTGACAGCGGCGCGCAGCTTAGAACGTTCGAGCATACCAACTATGAGGGATAGGAAGCCGGCCTGCAGGAGCACAAGGACAATCCGAAAAAGCTGATCCTGGTGGACGGCACCTTCAGCATGACCGGCAACTATGCCGATATACCCCGCCTGGTTGCACTCGCCCAGAAATACGATGCTGTGCTGTATATCGATGATGCTCATGGCTTCGGCGTCGTTGGTGAAAGCCCGACGGCAGAGTTGCCCTATGGATTAAAGGGTAATGGCGTGGTCCAGCATTATGGGATGGACTATGAGAACGTACTGTATGTCGGCGGCCTGTCGAAAGCGTACTCATCCCCCGCTGCATTCATCGCCTGCAGCAAGCGCATGAAATCGTTTCTCAAGGCGTATGCAACACCCTACGAATTGTCCGGCCCATGCGCCACGGCATCGCTGCAAACCGTGCTGGCCGGGCTTGCCTTCAATGAGCTCCATGGTGATCAGGTGCGCCGCACGCTTTATCGTTTGACCTGTCATGCGCTCGCCGGCCTTCGAGATCTCGGTTTCTACATCGATAACAATACCGGGTTCCCGATCTTGTCCGTATGGATCGGCGATACCGATCTATTGATTCAGGCGTCCCGAATCCTCTGGGATAACGGTATTTTAATCACATTGTCGCCTTATCCGATGGTACGCAAGGGCGATGAAACCCTGCGCATCACGGTCACTGCAGCCAATACCGATGCAGACATCGAGCGTCTGCTGGCGGCCTTTACAGACGTTCGCAGCTATCTCGTCAGCGAGGGGACTACGCTTCGTCCCGGGTTGACAGCCGTTAATGATATTGCCTACGTGTTTCCCACCCGAGTCTGACCATGAGCGCCATCTAGTGTGCTGTTCTCGAATAATCTACCCATTAGCCTGTGAGGCCATTGCCTCGCGGGCGCGCTGAATTTTATTGAAGATGTCTTCGCATTTTGCGTTCCAGACATACCGAGTCGGGTGCGCATTTCGCAAGGCCAGGAACGTGGTAATCGAGGTCTACAGCTCGCGTACCGAACTGAAACTGCCCTCACGCAAATACACCGTGATGTCCCGAAAAAAAGCATTCAACCATGAACTGAAAGCCGGGGTGAAATGCATGTGGAGTGGTTTCGGCCGGCCTTTTAGTTTCATGATGGTTGGATAAAATTTGTGACGGCATGAGCATCTGGAGGGGTGCGGTCTGAGCCTGGCACTGCAGATTGCCGGCATCGATTCAGGCGGGACTGTCAGATTTTTGGGTGCGGGGCGTTAGGCAAGCCCCGAGCAAATTCACGGCCACAGGCCATGTGGCGATGTTTTCGGCATGTATGTGCGGAGGATGGCAGATACCTGCCATCCCTACCGCGACCTGGAAAGGATAGGGATCGCATTGTGAGTCAGGAGCGATCCGTAGATTCATCTTTAACGTCAAGATTCTTTATGCGGTGGTAGAGGGTGCGCCGGGGGATATCAAGCTCTTGGCTGGCTGCCCCGATGTTGTTTTTGTGTCGTTTGAGTGATTCTTGAATCAATACCTTTTCGATCACTCGCAACTGAGACTTGAGGCCGGTAGCAGGATCATGTCCGTTAATCGGCTCAGCGCCTAACAAGGGAAATCCCAGCACGAATCGTTTGGCCGCCGACTTCAATTCGCGAATGTTGCCGGGCCAGTCGTGGGTCAGCAGGACTTGGCGCGAGTCCGAGCTGATGGCTTGAGCGCTGTGTCCCACTTCGTGAGCAAAAGCTTCGACGAACAGGCTGAACAAAGGAACAATCCTCGCCCGGTGCTCGCGCAAAGTGCGCAACTGCAACGTGAAGACATTAATGCGAAAAAACAGGTCCCGACGAAACGCTCCCGATTCCACCAGATCATCGAGCGGACGCTGCGTAGAGGCGATTACGCACAGGTCGAGGCGGATTGGAGTGGTGGAACCCAAGCGTTCCAGCGTACGGGTTGCAAGCACTCTAAGTAGC
>NZ_JBBWCB010000280.1:0-2098 GCF_039888995.1 Pseudomonas rossensis
ACAGTCGCAGACAGGCTGGTCGCGCCGGGGCAATCGTACAAATTCGACCAGACCGTAATGTGGAGTGTGGCCAAACTCCCCGGCGGCCCGTTGATTCGCAAGGAAGTGGTCGATCCGCTGCGATACCTGAGCCACTCGGTTGTACGGCGCAATTACGAGGCCAGTGCGGACGTCGCCTCGCTCGGGCCTATCGCGACCCGGAACAGCACCTACGTGCTGCAGGAGTATTTTGTGCCGGTAGCCCAGCTCAACGCGTTCGTACAGCAAATGGCCGCCATCCTGCAGGCGCACCGCGTTGACGCCGTCAACATCTCCATCCGGCACGCGCCGGGCGACCCCGACTCGTGTCTGTCTTGGGCACGCGAAGAAGTGTTTTCGCTCGTACTCTATTACTGGCAACACGTTTCCGTGGTTGACCGCGAGGAAGTCGGCACGTGAACGCGCGAACTTATCGACGCCGCGCTGTCGCTTGGGGGTACCTATTATCTGCCCTATCAGCTGCATGCGACGCGGGAGCAGTTCTCACGTGCCTACCCCAACGCGCCACGCCTGTTCGCACTCAAGGCGCAATTCGATCCGGACAAGCGATTCCGGAACAAGCTCTGGGACAAGTACTACACGGGGTAGCGCAAGGCCCATGGCAATGGAAACCTGAACCCGATGTGTGTGATGCCCTTGTCCATTGAGCGTCCGTTATTTGGCAAGCTGTGAGGCAGCTTTGGGTCGGCTGCTGCCCTTCGTAACTGGTCGTTATCGACCGAACGTAAGGAGGTAGGAACCTTTAAGGCCCACCCTCCCACAACTCAGCAGCCACCTGCGAGCATTGCTACGTCCAGTAATCGACCTGATGATGCCAGCCGCTCGCCAGAAGTCGCAATTCAATCCCGAGCAATCTTGTCATTTGCCAAGGCTTAGGGCAGGGTCGATACCACTGAGATCTCTGCCAAAGGAGTCACCCCATGTCAAAGCTATATCCCAGTATCGATCCCGAGGGGCTGGTCGAGTACTCAGTGGTCTACACCGACCGCTCGCTCAACCACATGTCGCAGTCATTTCAAGGCGTGATGAAGAACATTTCCAGGACCCTGAAACAGGTCTACAACGCCCAGGCTGTTGCGGTGGTCCCGGGCAGCGGCACATTCGGCATGGAAGCGGTGGCGCGACAGTTTGCCACCGACCAGCAATGCCTGGTGATACGCAACGGCTGGTTCAGTTATCGCTGGAGCCAGATCCTTGAGATGGGCAACATCCCGGCGGCCACCACGGTGCTGAAAGCCCGACCGGTCGACACTGGTCGCCAGGCTGCCTACGCCCCACCCCCTCTGGACGAAGTGCTGGCAGCCATTCAGGCGCAGAAGCCGCAGATTGTCTTCGCCCCCCACGTTGAAACCTCATCAGGGATTATCCTGCCCGACGAGTACCTGCGGGCCGTCGGCGACGCCGTGCATGCGGTGGGTGGCCTGTTCGTGCTGGACTGCATCGCCTCAGGCACGCTTTGGATTGATATGCAGAAATGCGCAGTCGACCTGCTGATCAGCGCACCGCAGAAAGGCTGGAGCGCCTCCCCTTGCTGCGCCCTGGTGATGCTCAGTTCTTTGGCCCTCGAGCGCATCGAACAGACGCATAGCAGCAGCTTCGCCTGCGACCTGAAAAAGTGGCTTCAGATCATGCAGGCCTACGAACAGGGCGGACATGCCTACCATGCGACCATGCCCAGCGATTCCCTCGCGCGATTTAACGAAGTGATGAAAGAGACGCAAGCCTACGGTTTCGACAAGGTCCGCGGCGAACAACAGGCTCTGGGCGATCGGGTGCGCGCAATGTTGACCGGCAAAGGCATCAAAAGCGTGGCCGCAGCCGGCTTTCAGGCCCCTGGCGTAGTGGTGAGCTACACCGATGATGCCGACATCAAGAGCGGTAAGAAATTTGCCAACCACGGCCTACAGATCGCCGCCGGAGTGCCGTTGCAATGCGACGAGCCGGCCGACTTCCAGACCTTCCGCATCGGTCTGTTCGGACTCGAAAAGCTGCACAATATCGAGCGCACGGTCAGCACCCTCGAGCAGGCACTGGACGAGGTGATGGTTAACTAAGCCCT
>NZ_JBBWCB010000029.1:0-54836 GCF_039888995.1 Pseudomonas rossensis
ACACTTTTTCGACTTTAGCGTCGGGTCGCATCATGACGTGCTGGCTCCAGAGAGAAAACGGAGTACAGCTTCGGGGATCAACTGCTGGCTTTGAATGTGGGGTTCATGGAGCGGTTACAAATCACCGGGCAAAAGCACATTCAGTTGAACCAACTCCTCGGATTAATGCGGCTCCACCGATTGCGTGCTTTCCGGGGGGCAGAGGAGAAACCAGATAGCCATTTTTCGTAATCTTCGTCTTGCGGGAGCCACCCATCCTGACGCGCCATTTCAAAGTCGAATGTGGAAATGCCTGGCGGATCTCCCCTCAATCGCGATTTATAGCGTTTGTTGAGTATTTCGCCGTGGTCTCCTTGGCGCACATTGCTCCTTGATGACCCCGTGAAGCATATAGATGACTTTCGAGCTCTTCAGCTTGTAGAGGTTCTTGCCGCTTTCCGACTCGACGGGCACCAAGTTGTTTGTGCAATGGAGGATTCTGCTCTAGCAGAGTTGATGTGCCGGCGGTTACTGAATACCGCAGAACAAGGAGGGCTACGTTATGACATTGACATTGGCCCTGAAGGCTCGACAACTATTTTGGCCAAAATTGAAATCCCACCGCTACCTATAGGAGTGTTGCGCCACAGTTCTGGCCTTCAGGTGGTTAGTTAGCTTCAAAGTAAGAGCACAATAGATTTAAAAAGGAACAGATCGGTTGTCCCGTGCGGACGTGTCACGTAAAAACAAATCTGTTCCCTTTTTCACTAATATGTTATTTTATTATCATCCAGGAAACGCTTGATCTCATGAGCTGTGACAAACTTGGTAGCGTAGATATCTGATGCGCCGTTCTTTCGTTTTATGCCAAGACTAATAACGCCCGCCAAGCAGCCTCCAGGTACTTGGTATACCGGTCCCCCACTCGTTCCCTTATCGTAGAATCCTGTTAAAAATTCAGTCGATTCTCTACGTTCACTGTCCGCTTGCACTGCAAAATTTGGCGACCCATAAGTATAGGTCGTACCTTTTGGCAACGCGGACGACACAGAAACCATTTCACCAGGTTTAACCGGCTTGCTGCAAACAGGAATGAGGGTCTTGAGTGGGGACGCTACTGATTCATCTCCAATCACTCGAAGTACTACCAGATCCAGTGTTGCCGGATCGTTGCCAGCCACTACCTTCGCACTTAACCAGTGCCGGCCGTTCCCGACGCGGACTATGCTGTCAAGTGGCATGTCGCTGAATAAGTGGGAGGCTGTGATCACCAGATCGTTTGAAATCCATGAGCCTGAACCTTCGGCCTTAATTCCTGGTGCAACGATCTGTATTTTTAACAACCGTTCTCCAGCCAGCAGGTCAGATTCCGAAATATCGACATTGGAAATGTCACGAGTTGAGCTGCAACCGCCAATAATGAGTAAGGCAACAAACAAGAAAGCTTTCTTCATGTATCAACCTGAGAATGGGATTTTAATAATTTTGCTGGTGGTAGGGTGTTAGAAAATTTCTTGTGCATGTTAATTCGATGCTGTGCAGAGACCGCTTCGAGCTTGACAAGCTGACACTCAACGTCAACTCGCGCCAGAGTAGCTTAACGCCACCACTTCGTCCATGATTACTCTTAGTCGAACTCCCATTTGTTTAACCTTATATTGAGCTAATGCCTATTCGCTCGTCTTGCTGCCACCCCAGCCAGTTCCTCCTTGAGATGGCAGGAAAGACGAACTCATCTGTTCGCTGCCGACCTTCAACCCTTCGTCTTATTTTTGCGCATCAATCTCTCGCCTGGTTAATACAGCCGAGATAAGTCGCTGTAGCGTAAAAGGCCAATCCCGAACCTGGTAGATTATCCACTCGCCACTTTTCGGTTCCCGATGAATCTCGACGTATCCTTTTATAATTTTTCCATCGATTACAAAGGGGTCATAGGATCCTTGGAAAACGCCTGCATTGGGCGAGCCCATTGTTACAGCACCATGAGTGAATTTATTTCGAAGGCCAAACAAGAAGTCCAACTTTTTTCTATCGTCCGCTATATAACCAAGAGCTGGGTAAGCAGTGTTCGGATCGCCACCTTTAACTCCCCTTACAATCAAGATACTGCCATACAATTCGGCACGTTCATCTGGCGTTAATATATTCCTTACAAAATTATAGAATGACATTCTCACCCCATAGATCGACTGATATTCAGCATTGAAATGCTGAGCAATCGCTACAGGGTCGGCGTTTGGTGGAGTAGAATCTACCGCTTTTTCACGCTCATCAGCCGTCTTTTTGGATACGATCCATTCTGAAAATGGCACCCATTCAGCAGGCTGCCCCAACAAATCGAAGCAGGTGAGCAAGAGGTAGTACATTAGTGCGTCAAAATAACGCCATGGATGTGTCCACCCCCTCTCGCCTACATGCTGTAAACGTTTAAGGTCATTGAAGTGGTGACGTAGTTCAAAAATCAGCTCAACGTGTTCCAAGCGCTCACGGGTGAGTTTGCAAACTTCATCGTCTTTTATTATTTCCATTGAGACCTTCGGTGTAGAGAAAATTTTAAGGCCACTTTCGGGCTTATGAGAAGACTGAATCTAAGTTAAACCACTAAGTAGACACCTGCCTCAATTTCCACTTGTGGCCGATCCGGTTGAAAAGTCACTACACGTTAAGAGTTCGCTCACAGAATCCCCCTCCGAAGAAACATCTCACAAACTCACCCAGCCTTCCCCTCTCCCTCGACACCTTCAGCAGCAAGAGCTTTTCTTATACGAGAGTGAACAGCGTAAACCTCTAATAACCCCAAAACGATTAGATCCAAAATTTTACAACCCACCACTTTCAAGCCCTTAAGAAGCCACCAAAGATTCTGTGCAACGAAAGAAACGCCGCGAAAAGAAATTTGTAAAAACCAGAGCAGCCAAGACCTCGAATTAAGAGCCGCCTCACCAACTATTGAAATCGAAGCAATTGAAGCCTTTCCTCCCGCAAGAAAAGCAATCAAAAAAAACACAAACAACTTGTAATGCTCCTTCTCCTTATTAAGCTTTACCCTCTCAGTCAAGCCTACCATTCTTTGATAATAATTTTCCATCCGCTTATTTTGTTTCTCACCAGGAATAAGCACCTTCTTGCCAATGTCACTCGCATCTACATAAAATGATACTGGCAAAGAAGCACACATATCTGACAACTCGCCTTGCTTGCCGCATACTATATTGTTAATCGCGTCTATATCAGATAAGCCAATCAAATTAGATAGCTCAAAACTGGAAACGCCCAGCATATAATTTTTATCATAATGTACTCTAGCAATCTCCCCCAACACTGCGCCTATCTTCCCACATAATTCTTGGGACAAAACAACAGAATCAGAGTGACAGATCTCCTTAGCCTTTCGATACGAATCTTGGTAGTAACTTATCTGTACATCAAAATTGCCACCCGCACTAGTCAATGCATCCTTACTCACTCGCACTTGGTTATCCACAACCAAATAAACACACCCAACCAACGCAACAGCACACCACACATGCTCATAATAGAACTTGAATTTATGGCTTTTAAAAAAACTGGCAATTATGATCATCACCGCCCAGCCAAAAATAAATAACAAGAAAAATACAATGGCCGCAATATACGGCGACCCCAAATCCCCTTGCAGGCCATAGTGAAATACCCTTGGAGGGTCAGGCATATTCGGCATATACCCAAGTACAGAGGCCACTCCCGGCACCAGAAGCACTGTTATTGTTATAAAGCCAGGAACTCTTCCCAACACAAAACCTGCACGAATCGCAGCCAAAAAAGTAGCCAGCACCATTAAAAAGCACCCCCCATTCAGAATATTAAGACCCTGAGTGGGATCCAGATTCAATATAAGATAGGGGAGGTTAGGATCATAGATATTATTAAGAGCGCCAAAAAGATGAACTCCCTCAAGATTAATACTTAACCAATACGCAACAAGCCGAGCGACCTCATAGCAAGGTCTAAAAAAATCAATCAAAAAGTTCATATATACTCGCGCCGCTCCTGCGCAAAACTCAGACAGATTATTAATCTGGTCGGTTGATACCATTCGCCAACTCAAAATCTCCCACTCCGACTGTCGCTCCGAAACCATAGCGACAGCCCGAAGCCCCCTCCGCAACCCGAAACAAAATTCACATAATGTTGACGATAAAAGGGCCGCTGCGGGCAACGCAGTACCCATCTTTGACGATGAAACACTCCATGCTGTGGCTGCCCGCATACAGGGTGCTTTCCTGTTTTTCCAAACGTCCGGCCTGCACGACACCTTCCTCGAAGCCGCCGCGTAACCCACGAAGTTTGCGAGCATCAAGACCAGTGTTCACTACCTGCCAGTAAACTTTATATGGATACTGGATATCGGTCTGAGCATGGAAGACGAGCTGAGCGTGTTTAGGTAACGCGGAGTCGTCACTTCCAACCGTATATGGACGGTGGCCGTTGCGCGTAACCGTCATGCCTGATACTGCCACGGAACCTTGAGCCAACTCGCGCCAGACCATTGGCTTACGATGTGGCGCATCCAGAATCCTTCTAACCTTGTTGCTGATACAGCCTTTCGCCTTGCTTAAGCCCCCCAGGAGACTGCCTGTCGCCGTCTGTTTGGCTACTGCCGACTCCATAAGAGAACGCCCCATTCGCGGTGCAAGGGTATCTACAAAAGAGTCCGCATCCATCGTCCGGGCCGCAGCTTCAAAGTCGGTTCGCGCCATGGCGAGCCAATCATAGAAGGCATCTTTCTTCTCCGGAGTCTCCTCCCATTTGTCAGCGAAATTCTCGCGTGGGTCAGTGGGATTCTCGATCCAGTACACGCCGTCTTTGATAGCGATATAGCTGTCCATGCCTAGTAGAATGCTCTGCAAAGCTCCACCAGTCGTGACTTCCTGGTTATACGCATGCGCTGCCAAAGTTGTGAGGATGATCGAGATAGGCCGAATCTCAGGCTCTTCGCTGAAGCGCATGTCTCGGTGGCGTTTCAGTATCTTGATTGCAGCCTGCAGAGGCGTCCTGACCCTATGCTCGGGAATTTCCTCTATCGAGGCCCGCTCGTTCAACGCCATGGCCTGTCGCCTGGCATTGAAGACAATCTTCATCCTAGATCGAAACCACTCAGAGTAGCCCTTTGGGTTGCTACCAGGCCAATCCTCGCTGTGCTGGTGGTAGTTGTGGTGCTCCCGATCAGTAATTGCCATCGCTTGATCGGCTAGTGTAATGCTACGGCCTGCGGCCTCAATCAGAGATCGCTGCCTGACTCCATCAGGGAGCGCTGGCAAAACATCCATGTGAAACTGGGCATCATCTGCATAGTTCAATGTCCAGCACCGACGCGCTTCCTCTGGTGATTCCATGTTTTTGGACCGGGCATAATCCTTGAGCTCAAGGCCGAGTAACTCTTTCAGCTGGAATTGAGTGTATTGGCGCTTGGATGCATCCACTTCACAAACAATATCGAGGTCGTAGTCTTCCTTTTCATCCAGAGGTTTGATCACTGTCCCCAGTCGAAATGAGCCTTGGGGGTAAATCGTAGTTTCTTGCTGAGCGAAGCGAGAGCCTGGCCGATCCAGCCATTTGCCAACAGACTTATAGCTTCGCTCGGCGGCTTCATAATGGCTGGGGGGAATCTCCAGCGCATTCGCCAAGTCATTAAGCATCTGCTCTGCTTGAGTGGTGGGAGCTACTGGCGTGAATGTCTCTAGCTTCATGACTTAGGCCTCATGCGACAGGGTTAAGCCACGCTCATAGCGGCTAGGGTTTTGCTGCCGGTTGTACAGGGTCATAGATAACGCACCTTTGACCTGAACCCGCCCCAACGCAATGGCACACGATACCGGCAGCGTGCCAAACAAATGGACATGGGCCTCATGCCCATGTACGCGCTCGATATGACTCAACAGTTCCCGGAAAGACCGCATGAAGTCCTCTACATCGTCGTGCGCCTGGATCAGATTGGGATTTACCTCTGCTGCGGAGAATTTATAGAGCGGAGCTGCAGGCAATGAATTGCGCACGAGGTCTTCGTGAGTGGGAAAGGACAGCTCACATAGCACCGCAATATCGCCCCCTCGCTGCTCGTAGGAACCGGACAAATGCTGATAGCTAAAGGCAGGTGCAGGAAAGCGGCGATTCTTGGGCCAAGACCATGTCGCTGCATCTCGATCGTACTGCCGGATTTGCGCTTCGATTTCATCGGACAGAGGAACCCGGCCAGGATTGAGCTCGAGCATATAGGGTTCGAAGGGCATCGCTTTGCGGGTATCAGGAATCAGGTTGCCCAAAAGTGCTAGGACAGGAATAGAAGCAAGCCCAAAGAGACTGAAATGCTCGACCTGATTGAGCCTTACGAGAGTGCTCTCAAGGACTTTGCTTTCCAACTCACGTTGAACCTTCTTTCTTGCCATCGTCCAGAACTCTGGCGAGCTATCGAGCGTGTCAACCTCCAACAGGCTGAGCAGATCTATATGAATAGGATGGTTGAGGGCTGGCACCATGTCGGCGTTGACAATTGCCATGTTGATATCGTTGATATCCAACGGTTGCAGTCGCGACATGCCAACGGCTGCGCTGATGTAAACGGCAACACTTTGAGGCTTTTTCGCGAGATCCATGAGGCGTTGTACTAACACCTCATGGTCGTGCTTAAGCTTCATCAACGCATCGGTGGGAAACAGCTTATCCCCACGCTGTCGATCGTCGATGATCTTGTGACAATCCCTACATAGCAGCAGGTGATTCTCGATCTTTTCGGCTAGAGAGGCAGACTGTTTGGAATCGCCGCGCACCCCGCCAGTTGAAGACGCAATCACATGGGCATTTTCGGCTAGGTTGTAAGCTCGCCACCCAGAAGGGTCACGGCTCAGATCGACATTGCAGCGTTGGCAACGCCCGCCAGCGCGCCCCCATAGCAATCGCTCATCGCCCTGCTTCAGATCTCCGTTTCGACCTTTTCCAACTGGTGTTTTCGCAGAACTCTTGCGAGGAGTCCTACCTGTCTTTGTCAGTGGGTTATCCTGCACAGCTTCCACTCCATGACCTGTATATAAAAACATGATGGCACATCGTAGCACCTACTGCGGGTGATATGGGAACCCTGCATAATGTAGAGGCCGAACAGGAAAAGTCGCGGCAGATCCAGATACTGAACGTCCAAAATCTGGCGAAGGCATGGCTGTTGTATTGCGTCGTGCGCAAAGACCGCAAAGAGATTGCATGCAGGACTGACCAGTTTTTTCTTATCCGAAGATCACCATCTGGTGTCCACACTTTCCGTTGGTTTGGCTCGACGGACTGATTGATAAACCAGCTAGTGTTCGGTCGAGTAGAATAGGAAGGTCCCTGATTTAAATGACCAAAACCATGGTTGTTGCGATGCGCCGTGTCGCGACTCTATCCGACTCGTCACTTGGCCGAATGCTGCCTTTCGCGAAGGGCAACTACCGACCGATTCTGTTGAAAAAGTAGCTCCCCCGTCTGACCTTCGGCAAAATCTCAGCATTGGCCAGCAGGGAAGCACGCAACATGATGGGACAGTTATCGAGTGGGCAGGAGCGGCTGTTTTACTCGTTCAACCTTGAAGATCACATTCCAGCCACTCACCTTCTGCGCAGCATTGATCGGTGTCTCGATCTGAGCGACCTGCGCCATTACCTCGCCGATTTCTATAGCCCGATTGGGCGTCCGTCGATTGATCCCGAACTGATGATTCGCATGCTGATCGTAGGCTATTGCTACGGCATTCGCTCAGAGCGGCGGTTGTGCGAAGGCCCATTTGAACCTGGCGTATCGCTGGTTCTGCCGGTTGAGCCTTGAAGACGAAATCCCCAACCACTCGACCTTTTCCAAAAATCGACACGGCCGTTTTCGGGACAGTGATCTGTTTCGCTGGTTGTTCAATGAAGTGCTGCGTCGCTGCATGGACGCCGGTCTGGTCAAGGGCGAAGGCTTTGCCGTGGACGCCAGCATTATCAAAGCGGATGCGAGTCGACAGCGCGGCGTACCGGGAGATGAACCGGTCAACTGGAGCGATCCGGCCCTGAGCACCCGCGCCGTGCGTGAGTACCTTGAAGCCCTCGATGAAGAGGCTCTGGCCGAAACGCTACCGAAGCGCCTATCGCTGACTGATCCTCAAGCCCGCTGGACCGCTGCTCCAGGCGGCCCAGCGTTCTTCGCCTATTCCACGAACTATCTGATCGATACCGAACACGGCGTGATTGTGGATGTGAAACCCACACCGGCTCATCGAACGGCGGAGGTTGAGAGCACCAAGACGATGATCGATCGGGTCGAAGCGCAGTTCGACATCAAGCCGGAGCGCCTCATTGGCGATACCGCTTACGGTACAGCTCCGATGCTGGCCTGGATGGTGGAGGAAAAAGACATCGAGCCGCATGTGCCGGTGTGGGACAAAACCGAGCGCAAGAACGACAGTTTTTCGAGCAACGATTTCCACTGGAATGAAGAGGCTGAGGAATACCGCTGCCCGGCCGGCAACCCATTGCGCAGCGAATGGCGAGCCTTCAAGAATGAGTGTTCACACGTCACCAAAGCCAACACCATCATCTTCCGATCCCGGCAGACCGACTGCGCTACGTGTCCGATGAAAGCCAAGTGCTGCCCGAACACTGCGTTCCGCAAGATCGCTCGCAGCGTCCATGAAGCCGCTCGCGATGTGGCTCGGCGCATTGCAGCAACGCCGGCATATCAGCGCTCTCGCCACGAACGTAAAAAGGTCGAAATGTTGTTTGCCCACCTCAAGCGCATCCTGAAATTGGATCGCCTGCGGCTACGTGGCATGAGTGGCGCGACGGATGAATTCACGCTGGCGGCTGCGGTGCAGAACCTGCGACGGCTGGCCAAATTTTCATCTCAAGGGCCACCAGTCACGGGATAGGTGCGCCTGCACCAAGCAAAATACCTCAAACTAACCCACTAACAGAGCAGCAAAGGCCAACGAAGGTCCGAAAAACCACTCAATGTGGTGAGTCGGTTCTCCGGTGGTGGTCGTGCCTGGGTTCAGGCGATCTGAAAATCCGACTTTTTCAACAGAATCGGTCGATTGCAGCCCTTCGAGACAGGCAGCAGACGGCCAAGGGCGGGCGGTTAGCCTTCGAAATCCCGCCTCACCTTTCCAATAATACATATACCAATCACTCTGCTGAGCATCCCAAATGACGTCGGAGTGATCGCTCTATAGGTCGTTGCCTAAGCGGCTGGACCTCAAGAGTGCCGGTGATTGGGGGCGATGCCGTGATGAACTAACCTGCCCGTGCCTTAGCCAGAGACTTACGCCATAAGACCCACAGAGTAGACCCCGCGTGCGGCAGCATCATTATTAAAAACATCCCCCAGAAGCCGACCGCTCCACGCCCATATAGCGACGCGCCCGCGAAGATAGAGAGCAAAGTCAGCACGCCAAACCACCCCATTGATTTCCCTTTCACAATCATTCCTCATTGCATTTTGGTTAGAGCCTAAACGATTCCAACCACTCACTACAGTTTGCAGGTGATTGGCGGGGATTTGTGCCGTCTGATCCGCAGCTTTCGGCCAGGTGCAAAAGTCACCAATGTCAGCTTAGGGTCGTTCTCTGCCGGTCATCACTACGGCGTGTGCTGGTCAAATCGAATGTAAACGGTTGGTCAGCACGGATGCGATTGACTGGTCAGTGGCAATACAAATGGGTGGCCAAGTCCATGCAATTACGCAACGGTCAACCAACTGGTGGTCTGATCGAGGCTGATCTGTATATTGCAGAGCGCGTGATTGGCCTTCCAAGTCGTACAAGCTTTTCCGTTGCCCATACCAAGCGGCGGCGATGAAAATCTTCGGTACTTTCACACACTGAGGCCAATGCATCGGCACAAAGCGGAAGTCGATCCAGCTGCTTCTCAAAGCGAGATAGGGCATCGAGTTCGCGGCCGATCCGAGTTTTGCAGACACGTACTGGTTTGCCAGGTAGTGCTCGAATTGAACGGGCGCACCCAATGATTTTTTCTGCGAGAAGCGTATCCAACTCAGTGAACGGATTACCTGGTTGCCGGTGTCCCCTATGAGCGTCAATCTTGCCTAAATGAGCCTTAAGCCAATGCAGATCGTTGCGGTACAACCAACTGTAATCTTGGCATTCATGTGCAAGGGATGTCAGGTAGTGGCTCGCAAACCGCTCACGTCTCGTCTCGCGAACCCTCACGAATTTCAGCTGCTTCCACCTCTCGGGCCCTCCTGAAACAGCTCGAATCGAGCGGTAGACTGTTGCTACTGACAACCTTGTTGCGCGCGCTATTTCCTCAGTTCCAGATCCTGTAATGGCTCTCTCCCAGACAGCCTGTTCAGTTCGCTTTGAAACATGCGGGCTTTGTGTCGATTGCCGTGCCGAATCTTTGGTGACGCTCGCGTGCAGCCCCTCAGTGCAAGGCGCCTTTTTTAAACACCTCGGAGGGATGCATGACGGCACTCCATTGGCACGTAGAACACTGGAAAGGTCGAGACCGAAAGCACTCGCAAGCATCAAATATTTGAGGGGATGATGCGTTCCCCTCGGCTTGCGCAAAATCTTGGTTACCCAACATGCTGGCAGGCTATCCAACGTCTCTCTCAATATGAGGAACTCTCCACTCGCGGGGAAAGTTTCCAAATAGCTACCTAAGTGGCGTCCTAATTGGCCCAGGCGCAGCCGACCCGAAGTTGAAGCTAATCCGAGCTCAATGGCCCCCCTCAAAAAAATTTCGCGAATCAGGCTTACAGATTGAGGTGGAGCATTTGCTTGAAGTACACGCAGAGAGTTCTGGGAAATGGCGAGTAGGCTGCGACGTTGACGGTCGGTGACCTGTAATGGAAGTGCGTGCGCTTGAATATCCTCATCCTGAGGTAAATAGAGCTTCCTAGGCCCTCTGGCCAGCCAGTGATGATCTACTGCCATTAGAGAGCTCTGGTCATGAGGACAGATCCATACGCCTGGCAATTGGTGCACGCGATGCCAATATGCCGTGCCGTAGTCACTGACATCTGTAGTCAAACAGGTTGGGCAAAAGCGCGTTCTTGAAGTTATTTCCAAGCGGCTGGCGATGAGCCCTAGTTTGAGCTTAAGACCAATCCCTCCCTGATAGGCCATTTGAAGCTGGGCGTTGACGAGCTGATGCTCAGTTAGAAAGGGTTGGTAGTACGGCAGTTGCGTATGACGCGCAATGATTGAATCTAGGCCAAGGTTCGCGCCCGATGGCAACGCCTGCACCAGGTCAACCAAATGGCACGGAAATGGGAGGTCACGTGCAAAGCTACCGTCGCCTTGGGCTGCGTCGAACACAGCAGCCCAGGATCCTAATCCAGATAGACGAACGTACCTCGAAAGAAGGCTGTGTAGCGTTTCATCGGGGCAGGCAGCAGGAAAGAAATGAAATACATGATCCATTTCAACCTCACAAACTACACCTTTCGATACTGTGGACAGAATTCGAACACATCAGTGTTCAACCAACCTTCTTCCTTTAACTTCTGCAACGGATCCTCATCCTGTGCAATCTCAGCCGATTTTGTTGATGACCTCGAGGAGTCCACCGCAGCCGGTTTGGTTTTTGGTGTGTTCAAGACTGTCTCTGAGGGAGTATCCAAACGAGGGACGGGTGTAATACTGCGCAATAACGCCAATCGATCCATTACCTCGTTCGCGTCCAGAGTCATCATGCCTTGCAACTGATCATCAATCGGTAGTAGATCCTCAAAACGACTTAGCTGACGAGGATCTCTGCTACGCAAAGCCGAAAGTGCCGGCTTCAGGATCTGCATCTTGGTGTCAGACACGCGTCTAAACGTACTGGCCGTAAGACACTCCTCACGTCTCTGAATGGCTAAGCGCTGTCCAAGTATCAGCAGCTTCACTAGGAAGTCAGTAACACCCTGAGTCAAATCGTAGAGTACCTCGAACAATTCATCAGTCAGGGGGCTGACTTCACGGCACCACTGGTACGCCCATAAAGACTCAACCAACATTTTCCAAGCCGGATCATCTTTCTCAAACCGCTGAAATTCGATCACGCCGAGACCACACCCTCGCCTGGCATTTCGAAGCACATCAGAGAAGAGGCTAATCATCGAGTTGGTGCCGATGAACACTACCGGGATACCAATGGAATTGATCAGATTGACGAAGAAATTGAGCATGTTGTCTTTACCGCCTGTTCGGGCGGAGCGCAGATGCTGAATTTCATCAATCAGCAAGGCGCCGACGAAATACGTACTCGCCACCTGCTCCATGCGCTGAATGAGATCAGGCAATCCATTCCGAGCACGATAGCTGTTTGCATATCGATCCTGCCCGATAGCCTGATCTACAGCACGAAAGAACGCCCGACACAAACCACTGAGCGAACCATCGAAAGGGCAGTCCAGTTTCAGCCATGTTATTTGTGTCTGCACAAAAGAACGCCCGTCATAGCGCTGATGGAGAATCGTTTGTGGGTACAGCCGGAGGATCGACTCAAGCGCAGTGGATTTACCAATTCCGCTCAACCCAACAAGACTGAAGGTGGTCGCGGTAGAGCGAAACCCGTCTGAGCCTCCTCGACTCGTGGAGAGTGAGTGCAAATGTCTGACCGTCGTCGTAGACATTGGATTGCGCCCCACATAACCACTCCGAATCAATGATGAAAATGCAGACTCCAATTCAAGATGAATCGGGAGTGGTTGCACCACGGAACGCAGACGATCGATGCAATGAAGTCTGACGGATTTGTCGAGCTGCCGCTCCTCATCTACCACCGGAGGGAAATGCGAAATCAGCGAGGCGGCATCAGTCTCGCAAAGAATTGGAGGCAACGCCTCGATAAGCGGGTTCCCCTGAAACTCCAGAACAGGAGAGCCTTCGTACTTCGCGAAATCCTGGACACTCCGATTCATTTGCTACCTCCCGGGCGGAGCCGACTGAGCAGATCAATTACTTCAGCACCGCGGGTACCGGCATAATTTTCAGCAACACCAACACCCGCTTTCGAGGCCAGACCATTCTGATTTGCGTTAGCTGCTCTCAAGTCTTCAGGCACTACCGACTCCGAGCGTTCCTGCATGCGCTCGTGGGACCTGTTGTTCCGAATGTTGCCAAGCTTCTGCGATTTCGGTCCTGTTTCGATCGTTGATTTCTTCTCTTTCTCCGCATTAGCCACAACGCCTGAAATTGTCGCGTCAAGAGCGACACGACTCGCCAGTTTGGTGTACTTGCGCTCAGGAGATTCCTGTTTAACAACCGCCAACATGTCGATTACTTCCTCGAAGCGAACGCCGTGATAACGCTCCTCAGAGTTTCGAAGATCACAACGTATGAAGTGGCGATCTGGGCCTTGAATCCAAATATGTTGAGTACTATTGGGGTCGTACCAGCAAATGATGCTGCTGACGCCCCTATGTCGCGCACGAGCAAACCAGTTCTGTTCAATGGCCCAATCGCAAACGTAGAACATTCCCTTAAAATTGACTCCGCCTTTCTGAACTGAACCATTGTCTCGGGGCAGCAGGTGCAGATAAATCAGCTCCTCCGTCTGAGTATTGGCTTCAATTCGGTCATTTTTCAGTGCCCAACCCCATATCCCCATCGGGGTAGGCTCGACCTGATCAGCAATCATCTCTTTAAGGAGTCGAGCTGGCTGACGGTTATGGTTGTTGTAATGAAGAATCCCTTCAATAACGATCTTCGTAAATTCGGCTAGATTCAGCGTGGCATCGAGTCGGTAGTCACGCTCACCCCTTTCTAGAATCCGCTTACGCACAGCTCCAGGAATCCAGTGAATTTGCGTCGTGGTATTTAGAACCTTGAAGGAGCTTTCCACGATCGCTTTCCAATCTGGACGATAAGGAGGTGCTATGCCCAAATTGATGCGTAAACCTGAGACGAGCCCCTCCGCTGCTTGGCCAAGCATCTCACCACGATCCGCAAAAACTTCATGTGGCAGATGGTGACAAGGCCAGTCGGCAGCTTCAATTTCAACGCCATTAGCTGCACAAAAATCTACCTTTGATGTGAACGCGTTGTAGAGAGCTTGGCGGGCACCGTTCCAACTTGGCCCCTCCAGCCCCACAAATACGCCAGCGATCATTCCCGAAAAAGTGTCGATAACGACGTACACAACTGGACGGCCAATGATCCAGTTGCGATTATAACGACTGACGAGATAGACATCTGCAACCGTGGCATCGATCTCAAATAAATGACATGGCCCTCGCAAGCCTTGCCAAACCGTACCAGTCAGAGGCCGGTGATCTTTTTGCCAGTTACGCTCACCACTGCGACCTCTCAAAACAGCGATATCGTCAAACGCTTTGTGACCCCAGTAAGCAAACTGCCTGGCTGTGGGCAGCTCGCTGGCGGGAAGCAATGGAGCGTCGTCGCCTTCGTCGCCCAGCATCGGTTTTACCGTATAAAACCGTCGGAGCATTTTTATGTAGGCATCAGAGATGGTCCCTACAGCTCCTTTTGCAAATAAAGCGAACCCTGTCTTGATGCAACTTTTGTCGGCCTCATCGAGCACCTTCGATTGCGTAGAAGCTTTCACTCCCTGAAACACAGCGGGACGTCCGGGCTTTTGTCCCTCACGATACTGTCGCGGCTTGCCGGGGGCCCCTGCATTAACTCTGTCTGCCAGCAGTGCGTTACGCACCTGCCCACTCATCCAGTATCGATACAACAAGCGATAGATGGTCTTCTTTGGTATTCCAAGTTTTACAGACTGATCGCTCACCATTCGCCCCATGGAATCCGGCTGAAAAATCTCATCAGGAGAATCAGAGTCGACCAGCGATTGAATACGGGCCCAGTTGTTATCCCGGAAAGCCTTCTCTTTATCCGAAAGGTCTTCCTCGGCCTTCAACATGTAGGTTGGGGGAGTAACCGAGAGGGACTTGATATTGCCGGAGGTTAGCCAGCTTTTCAGCTCAGACAACCGCATAACCCATGGCCGTTTGGGCGAACGCTCAATAGTCATCAACACAATCTGATCGCTGCGTTTATCAACCCATAGAACCCTCACTGGGCCCTTCAGTAGATTGGGTTCGGTCACTGCCTCAAGGACATCATTCTTCCCAAGATCTGCCATATCAACCGACCTTCAATTCGTGGTCATGATTTTTGGAGGGCCATACGACTTTGATTGCCGGCAACGTACTTTTCATGGAAAACCGTTCAGCAGTCAGGTCCAAAACGATGTGTTTATGCCAAACCAAATGCATGAACATTGCTTTGGCGTCGGTGTACGGAATGAACAATGCGCCCGCTATTTGCCGTAATACACGGTCAATTGGCCATTGATACTCACGCACACGAGCGAGCTCCTCCAGAAATGATTCGGTCAGTGGACGTTGCTGAAGATGCCGTTGGAGGGTCGCTGCTTTACGTAGCCAGTCGAGATTCTGGATCAGGGTGGTAGGGAGGTCTTTCTCAGTGACGATGTTCCAGTCCACACCTCTACCGCTCCAGTAGGCTCGTTCGATCTCAAACTTTTCCAGGGTACGTTCAAGTCCTTTGCCAGACTTCAGCGACTCTGTGTATTTGAGCGTGCGTGCCGCTAATCGCGTGCTTCCATCGGGCTCTAGGATGGTGAGCAGAAAATCCGTCGTCATCACATAAGGCACCTTCGTGCCCAAATAAACGGGATAGCGAATATTCAAAGCATGGGCAATCGACTGAACTGTAGATACCGGCAGGAGGGGATATTGCTCACGTATGTCCAACACCTCCGGGGAAAACTCGGCTATGAGTAAATACCAGTACTCAAGATCAGACAGCAGGTGATGGATCCGATCAACCTTTGCCCCCTGCACCTTACGTGAGCGGCCGTGAGATGGAACGTCCTGCACGCGCAGCCACGGCACATACAGCTCCTGACTTCCTTGCCCAAAGCCTTTTTCGATATGCCGATCAATATCGGACTGCGTCTTAAAGCTACGACCACGCAAGCCAACCTCCCATGCCTTCTGCGACCTCCACATATCCTCGAAAATGGAATGTGCATAAAAAGTCCTAGGAAAATATCAGTGCTGTGAATAAGTCTGAGTACCTATACAGACTAACCTTCTAGCAAGATCACAACCCAAAATCGGACATATGGTGGAGGACATAAAAAAGAAAAATCCCCTGAAATCAGGGGCTTTGGGCATTGTGTCAAAATATATTGTCTGGTGTCAGAATATTTTGTCTGTTGTCAAAATCTATTGTCAAAAACCAACAGGCTTTTCAGGTCTGTGGATAACTCACTCTACCGTCACCGACTTCGCCAGGTTACGCGGTTGGTCAACGTCGGTACCCTTCAACACGGCAACGTAGTACGAGAGCAACTGCAGGGGAATGGTGTAGAGGATCGGCGACAGAATGTCGTGAATGTGCGGCATTTGCACAACATGAGTGCCTTCGCCATTGGTCATGCCGGCCTGCTCGTCTGCAAAGACGATCAGCTCGCCGCCACGGGCGCGGACTTCCTGGAGGTTGGATTTCAACTTCTCCAGCAGCTCGTTGTTCGGTGCCACGGTGACCACCGGCATATCGTTATCCACAAGCGCCAACGGGCCGTGTTTCAGCTCGCCGGCCGGATAGGCTTCAGCATGGATGTAGGAGATTTCCTTAAGCTTGAGCGCCCCTTCCATTGCCACCGGGAATTGCGCACCACGACCGAGGAACAGGGTGTGGTTTTTCTCGGCGAACAGCTCGGCGATTTTTTCGACGGTGCCGTCCATGGCCAGGGCTTCGCCGAGGCGGGTTGGCAGGCGACGCAGTTCTTCAACCAATGTGGCTTCGACGCCTTTGGCCAACGTGCCGTGAACCTGACCCAGGGACAAGGTCAGCAACAGCAGACCGACCAACTGAGTGGTAAAGGCTTTGGTCGAGGCCACGCCGATTTCGCGACCGGCCTGGGTCAGCAGAGTCAGATCGGATTCACGCACCAGTGAGCTGATGCCGACGTTGCAAATCGCCAGGCTGGCGAGGTAACCCAACTCTTTGGCGTTACGCAGGGCAGCCAGGGTGTCAGCGGTTTCGCCGGACTGGGAGATGGTCACGAACAGGGTGTCGGCCTGCACCACCACCTTGCGGTAGCGGAACTCGCTGGCGACTTCGACCTGGCACGGGACGCCGGCCAGTTCTTCGAGCCAGTACCGGGCAACCATGCCCGCGTGGTAACTGGTGCCGCACGCGACGATCTGCACGTTGCGCACTTTGGCGAACAGCTCGGCAGCCTGTGGACCGAACGCTTGCACAAGCACTTGATTCTGGCTAATGCGACCTTCCAGAGTGCGCTGCACCACGGCCGGTTGCTCGTGAATTTCCTTGAGCATGAAGTGGCGGAATTCGCCCTTGTCGGCGGCTTCGGCGCCATCGCGGTACTGCACCGATTCACGTTCGACCACTTGGCCGCTCACGTCCCAGATCTGCACGCTGTCGCGGCGAATTTCGGCGATATCGCCTTCTTCCAGGTACATGAAGCGGTCAGTGACCTGGCGCAGGGCCAACTGATCGGAAGCCAGGAAGTTTTCACCCATACCCAGACCGATGACCAGCGGGCTGCCGCTGCGGGCGGCGACCAGACGATCCGGCTGCTGAGCGCTGATGACCGCCAAACCGTAAGCACCGTGCAGCTCTTTGACAGTAGCCTTCAGGGCCACGGTCAGATCAGGCAGATCCTTGAGTTTATGGTTCAACAGGTGAGCAATGACTTCGGTGTCGGTGTCCGAGGTGAACACGTAACCCAAGGCTTTCAGTTGCTCGCGCAGGGCTTCGTGGTTCTCGATGATGCCGTTGTGCACCACCGCCAGATCACCGGAGAAATGCGGGTGAGCGTTGCGCTCGCACGGCGCACCGTGAGTGGCCCAGCGGGTGTGGGCGATACCCAGGCGGCCGGCCAGCGGTTCTTCGGCCAGCGCCAGTTCCAATTCACTGACCTTGCCCGGGCGCCGCAGGCGCTCAAGCTTTTGGTCATTGGTGTAGACCGCTACACCGGCACTGTCATAGCCACGGTATTCAAGGCGCTTCAGGCCTTCGAGCAGGATGGCGGTGATATTACGTTCTGCAACTGCGCCGACAATTCCACACATGCTATTTCTCCTGATTGACAGCCGCGAGGATCAAGTTGATTCCGCGGGCCTGAATCTGATCCCGTGCCTCAAGCGGCAGGCGATCATCGGTAATAAGGGTATGGACGCTGCTCCAGGGCAGCTCCAGGTTGGGAATCTTGCGGCCGATCTTGTCGGCCTCCACCATGACAACCACTTCCCGGGCGACTTCAGCCATGACCCGGCTCAGTCCCAGCAGTTCGTTGAAGGTGGTGGTACCGCGAACCAGATCGATGCCATCGGCACCGATGAACAACTGGTCGAAATCGTAAGAGCGTAGTACCTGCTCGGCCACCTGCCCCTGAAAGGACTCGGAATGCGGGTCCCAGGTGCCGCCGGTCATCAACAGCACCGGCTCATGCTCAAGTTCACTCAAGGCATTGGCGACATGCAGGGAGTTGGTCATCACGACCAGGCCCGGCTGCTGGCCGAGTTCCGGAATCATCGCCGCCGTGGTGCTGCCGCTGTCGATGATGATCCGCGCATGCTCACGAATTCGTGTGACGGCAGCGCGGGCGATGGCTTGCTTGTATTTGGACACCGGTTGACCAAGGTCGGCCACCAGCTCTTGAGGCAGGGTAATCGCTCCGCCATAACGGCGCAGCAGCAAACCATTGGTCTCAAGCGCCGCGAGATCCTTGCGGATTGTAACTTCTGACGTTTCGAAGCGCTTGGCCAGCTCATCCACACTGACTTCGCCCTGCTCATTGAGCAAGGCGAGGATGTTGTGACGGCGTTGAGGTGTATTGCGTTTCGACATGATTTGGTAAGTTTCGATCCGAAAGATAACGGAAGTAATCAAAACCTATTGCCGAAACTTCGTCAAGCCAGCATCAGAAAAAAGATTTGTGGATAACCCATAAAAAGATCGCAGCCTTCGGCAGCTCCTACAGGGCATTTGTGCTCACCCTGTAGGAGCTGCCGAAGGCTGCGATCTTTGATCTTTTCAATCTGTGGATAACTCAGCTCTTCTTGATTTTCTCAGGCCGCTTCCAGCCATCGATGTTCTTCTGCCGCGCACGGCCCACGGCCAACTGCGCGTTATCCACATTATGCGTAATGGTCGAACCAGCAGCAGTGGTCGCACCCGAAGAGATATCCACAGGCGCAACCAACGAGTTGTTGGAACCGATGAACACATCTTCACCCAGCACGGTTTTCCACTTATTGGCACCATCGTAGTTGCAGGTAATGGTGCCCGCGCCGATGTTGGTACGCGCGCCGATCTCGGCGTCACCCAGATAGGTCAGATGACCGGCCTTGGCGCCCTCGCCGAGATGAGCGTTTTTCAACTCAACAAAGTTACCCACATGTGCTCGTGCTTCCAGCACGGTACCTGGACGCAAACGGGCGAACGGGCCGGCATCGCTGCCTTCGCCGAGAATCGCGCCTTCGATGTGACTGTTGGCCTTGATCACCACACCTTTGTGCAGGGTGCTGTCCTTGATCACGCAGTTCGGGCCGATCACCACGTCGTCCTCGATAACGACCTTGCCTTCGAGGATCACGTTGATGTCGATCAGCACGTCGCGGCCGACGGTGATTTCACCGCGCACATCGAAACGAGCCGGGTCACGCAGGGTCACGCCTTGAGCCATCAAACGACGACCGGCGCGCAGCTGATAGTGACGCTCAAGCTCGGAAAGCTGCTTGCGGTCGTTAGCGCCCTGCACTTCCATGGCGTCATGCGGTTGCTCGGTGGCCACTACCAGACCGTCGCTGACTGCCATCGCGATCACGTCGGTCAGGTAATACTCGCCCTGGGCGTTGTTGTTCGATAGACGGCTCATCCAGCCACCCAATTGCGCGAACGGCAGCGCAAGAATGCCGGTGTTGCCTTCAGTGATCGCTCGTTCGGCTTCGTTGGCGTCTTTCTGCTCGACGATGGCTGTCACCTTGCCGTCGGCGTTGCGGACGATGCGGCCATAGCCGGTCGGGTCGTCCAGCTCTACTGTCAACAAACCCAGTTGCTGCGGCGCTACTTGCTTGAGCAGACGCTGCAGGGTCTCGACTTCGATCAATGGCACGTCACCATAAAGAATCAGGACGGTGTCGGACTGAATGAAAGGCACCGCTTGAGCAACCGCGTGGCCAGTCCCAAGCTGTTTGTCCTGCAGGACGAAATTCAGATCATCAGCCGCCAGACGCTCGCGCACTGCATCGGCGCCATGGCCGATCACTACGTGGATGCGCTGTGGATCAAGTTGCCGGGCGCTGTGGATAACATGGCCGAGCATCGAGTTGCCGGCAATCGGATGCAGAACTTTCGGCAGTGCCGAACGCATGCGAGTGCCCTGACCAGCAGCGAGGATAACGATTTCTAAAGACATGACTGGCTACCAATCCTGGGTGGTCAGCGGCTGCGACCAGGTTATGAATATCTAAAAAGAAAAAAGGGTAGCCGAGGCTACCCTTTTTAATCAATCGCACAACAAGCGGTGGCCTATTAGTGGCCGAACTTTTTGCGGATCTGCTGGACGGTGCGCAGCTGAGCTGCGGCCTCGGCCAGACGTGCGGCAGCAGAACCGTAATCGAATTCTGCACCACGGTCATGCAAGGCCTTCTCGGCAGCCTTAACGGCTTCCTGAGCGGAGGCTTCGTCCAGGTCGGCAGCACGTTGCACAGTGTCGGCAAGTACCTTGACCATGTTCGGCTGAACCTCGAGGAAACCGCCGGAGATGTAATACACCTCCTCTTCCCCGCCCTGCTTGATCAGGCGGATCGGGCCCGGCTTGAGATTAGTGATCAGCGGCGCGTGACCCAGGGCGATACCAAGATCACCCAGTGCACCGTGCGCAACCACCATCTCGACCAGGCCGGAGAAGATTTCCCCTTCCGCGCTGACGATATCGCAATGGACTGTCATAGCCATCTGATTGCCTCAACCTAAATTAGCGCCCGTTGCCGGGCGCCGGGATTACAGTTTCTTGGCTTTCTCGATCGCTTCTTCGATGCCGCCGACCATGTAGAACGCTTGTTCTGGCAAGTGGTCGTAGTCACCGTTGAGGATGCCTTTGAAGCCAGCAATGGTGTCTTTCAGGGAAACGTATTTACCCGAAGCACCGGTGAAGACTTCAGCCACGAAGAACGGCTGCGACAAGAAACGCTGGATCTTACGAGCACGGTTTACCAACTGCTTGTCGGCTTCCGACAGCTCGTCCATACCCAGGATCGCAATGATGTCCTTCAGTTCTTTGTAACGTTGCAGAACATACTGTACGCCGCGAGCGGTGTCGTAGTGGTCCTGGCCGATTACGTTCGGGTCCAGCTGGCGCGAAGTCGAGTCGAGTGGATCGACCGCTGGGTAGATACCCAGGGAAGCGATGTCACGGGACAGAACGACGGTGGCGTCCAAGTGGGCGAAAGTGGTCGCTGGCGACGGGTCAGTCAAGTCATCCGCAGGTACGTATACCGCTTGGATCGAAGTGATCGAACCGTTTTTGGTCGAAGTGATACGCTCTTGCAGAGTACCCATCTCTTCGGCCAGGGTCGGCTGGTAACCTACTGCGGAAGGCATACGGCCCAGCAGTGCGGATACTTCAGTACCGGCCAGGGTGTAACGATAGATGTTGTCGACGAACAGCAGAACGTCGTTACCTTCGTCACGGAACTTCTCGGCCATGGTCAGGCCGGTCAGTGCTACGCGCAGACGGTTACCCGGCGGCTCGTTCATCTGACCGTAAACCAGTGCCACTTTGTCCAGAACGTTGGAATCCTTCATCTCGTGGTAGAAGTCGTTACCCTCACGAGTACGCTCACCCACACCGGCGAACACGGAATAACCGGCGTGCTCGATGGCGATGTTACGGATCAGTTCCATCATGTTTACGGTTTTGCCTACACCGGCACCACCGAACAGACCGACTTTACCACCCTTGGCGAACGGGCAAACCAGGTCGATAACCTTGATGCCGGTTTCCAGCAGGTCGTTGCCGCCCGCTTGTTCAGCGAAGGTTGGCGCAGGACGGTGAATGCCCCAGCGCTCTTCGGTGTCAATCGGGCCAGCTTCGTCGATCGGGTTGCCCAGTACGTCCATGATCCGGCCCAGGGTCGCTTTACCGACCGGTACGGAGATGGCTGCGCCGGAGTCCTTGACTTCCAGACCGCGCTTCAAGCCTTCGGTGGAACCCATCGCAATGGTACGAACCACGCCGTCGCCCAGCTGTTGCTGAACTTCCAGAGTGGTCCCTGCCGCGCTTTGTACCAACAGCGCGTTATAGATGCTCGGTACGCTGTCGCGTGGAAATTCCACGTCGATAACGGCGCCGATGATTTGAACGATACGTCCGCTACTCATAGCTGGATCCTCTGAATATTTGAACCGTTAAACCGCGGCAGCGCCGCCGACGATTTCCGAGATCTCTTGGGTGATCGCAGCCTGACGCGCCTTGTTGTAGACCAGCTGCAAATCGCTGATCAAATCACCGGCGTTGTCGGTAGCGTTCTTCATCGCGATCATCCGCGCAGCTTGTTCAGCCGCGTTGTTCTCGACCACCGCCTGGTAGACCTGCGACTCAACGTAGCGGACCATCAAGCCGTCAAGCAGCTCTTTGGCATCCGGTTCGTAGAGATAGTCCCAGTGATGCTTGAGTGATTGATCCGCGGTTGCCTCCAGTGGAATCAACTGCTCCACAGTAGGCTGTTGCGTCATGGTGTTGATGAACTTGTTGGACACCACGGACAGGCGATCAATACGGCCGTCCAGGTAGGCATCCAGCATCACCTTGACGCTGCCAATCAGATCATTGATCGACGGCTCTTCACCTAGGTGGCTGATAGCTGCAACGACGTTACCGCCGAAGTTGCGGAAGAAAGCCGCACCCTTGCTACCAACAACACACAGATCAATCTCGACGCCGTTATCGCGGTTTACCGCCATGTCCTTGACCAAGGCCTTGAACAGGTTGGTGTTCAAGCCACCACACAAACCACGGTCACTGCTCACTACGACATAACCGACGCGCTTGATTTCTCGCTCGATCATGAAGGGGTGGCGATATTCCGGGTTAGCGTTGGCCAAATGACCAATAACCTGGCGGATGCGCTCCGCGTAAGGACGGCTAGCAGCCATGCGCATTTGTGCCTTGCGCATTTTACTGACCGCCACTTTTTCCATGGCGCTGGTAATCTTTTGCGTGCTTTTGATGCTCGCAATCTTACTGCGAATCTCTTTTGCGCCTGCCATGTAACACCTATCAGGTTAGCAAGCGGGAGCCTTGCGG
Organism: Pseudomonas rossensis; assembly: GCF_039888995.1. NCBI lineage: Bacteria > Pseudomonadati > Pseudomonadota > Gammaproteobacteria > Pseudomonadales > Pseudomonadaceae > Pseudomonas > Pseudomonas rossensis. The sequence continues at coordinate 23,307 of NZ_JBBWCB010000029.1, forward strand.
CTCCCGCTGCGGCTTACCAGGTTTGGGTGGCCTTGAACTTCTCGATACCGGCTTTCATGCCAGCGTCGATTTCGTCATTGAAGTCACCCTTCACGTTGATCTTCGCCATCAATTCGGCGTGATCGCGGTTGAAGAAAGCAATCAGCGCTTGTTCGAAGCTGCCGATCTTGGCGATTTCAACGTCAGTCAGGAACCCACGCTCAGCGGCATACAGCGACAGCGCCATGTCAGCGATCGACATAGGTGCGTATTGCTTCTGCTTCATCAGCTCGGTAACGCGCTGACCATGCTCAAGTTGCTTACGGGTCGCTTCGTCCAGGTCAGAAGCGAACTGGGCGAATGCCGCCAGTTCACGGTACTGAGCCAGAGCGGTACGGATACCACCGGAGAGCTTCTTGATGATCTTGGTCTGAGCGGCACCACCCACACGGGATACCGAAACACCGGCGTTCACAGCAGGACGGATCCCGGAGTTGAACATGGCCGATTCCAGGAAGATCTGACCGTCGGTGATGGAAATCACGTTGGTCGGAACGAACGCGGAAACGTCGCCAGCCTGGGTTTCGATGATCGGCAGTGCGGTCAGGGAACCGGTTTTGCCGGTCACTGCGCCGTTGGTGAACTTCTCTACGTACTCTTCCGAAACGCGGGATGCGCGCTCCAGCAGACGGGAGTGGAGATAGAACACGTCGCCTGGGTAAGCTTCACGGCCTGGTGGACGGCGCAGCAGCAGGGAAATCTGGCGGTAAGCCACTGCTTGCTTGGACAGATCGTCATAAACGATCAGCGCGTCTTCACCGCGGTCGCGGAAGAATTCACCCATGGTGCAACCGGAGTACGGTGCCAGGAACTGCAGTGCTGCAGATTCCGAAGCGCTCGCGGCAACGACGATGGTGTTAGCCAGCGCGCCGTTTTCTTCCAGTTTGCGAACCACGTTAGCGATGGTCGATTGTTTCTGACCGATCGCTACGTAGACGCAGAAAATACCGCTGTTTTTCTGGTTGATGATCGCGTCGATCGCCAGAGCGGTTTTACCGATCTGACGGTCACCGATGATCAGCTCACGCTGGCCACGGCCGACAGGAATCATGGCATCGACAGCCTTGTAGCCAGTCTGTACAGGCTGGTCTACCGACTTACGCCAGATCACGCCTGGAGCAACTTTCTCGACCGCATCGGTCTCGGTGTTGTTCAGCGGACCTTTGCCGTCAACTGGGTTACCCAGTGCGTCGACTACACGACCCAGCAGTTCCTTACCAACCGGAACTTCGAGGATGCGGCCAGTGCACTTGGCGCTCATGCCTTCAGCCAGAGACTGGTAAGAGCCCAATACAACGGCACCTACAGAGTCTTGCTCCAGGTTGAGAGCCATACCGAAGACGCCGCCCGGAAACTCGATCATCTCGCCGTACATTACGTCGGCCAGACCGTGAATCCGCACGATACCGTCAGATACGCTGACGACAGTGCCTTCGTTACGGGCTTGGGAGGTCACATCGAGCTTGTCGATGCGGCCCTTGATAATTTCACTTATTTCGGAAGGATTGAGTTGCTGCATTGCTCTGCTGCCCCTTCAAACTCAAGATTTCAATGCTTCGGCAAGGTTCGCGAGTTTGCCGCGAACCGAGCCATCGATTACCAGGTCGCCGGCGCGGATGACAATGCCCCCAATAAGGGATTTGTCTTCCTCGACTTGCAGGCGCACTTCCCGGTTGAGTCGTGCACTGAGAACCTTGGCGAGTTTGTCTTGCTGTTCTTGGTTCAATGCAAAAGCACTGGTGACTTCAACGTCTACCGATTTCTCTTGTTCGGCCTTGTACAGGTCAAACAGAGCGGCGATCTCCGGCAACAGCGGGAGACGGTCGTTTTCGGCAACGACGTTAATGAAGTTCTGTGCCTTCACATCAAACTTGTCGCCGCACACGTCAATAAACGTGGCGGCCTTGTCTGCGCTCGTCAGTCGCGGGGCCTTGAGCACGCGCTGCATGGTGTCGTCTTGCGACACTGCTGCAGCCAGGCCGAGCATGGCTGACCAAGAGGCCAGTTGCTGGTGGGCCTGGGCGTGCTCGAAGGCTGCCTTAGCGTAAGGTCGGGCCAACGTGGTCAATTCTGCCATGATCGCCCTCGCTTAAATTTCAGCAGCCAGTTTGTTTACTAGCTCCGCGTGCGCGTTTTGATCGATTGTGGCACCCAGGATCTTCTCGGCGCCGCCAACGGCCAGAGCACCCAATTGGGCACGCAGCGCGTCTTTGACACTGTTCAGTTCCTGCTCGATCTCGGCCTGAGCCTGAACCTTCACACGGTCAGCGTCGATACGGGCTTTTTCAACAGCCTCTTCGACGATCTGGTTACCGCGTTTCTTGGCTTGCTCAATGATTTCGGCTGCCTGAGCTTTTGCTTCGCGCAGTTGTTGACCCGCTTTATCTTGGGCCAACTCCAGGTCGCGAGCTGCTCGGGCGGCAGCGTCCAGTCCATCCGCGATCTTCTTCTGACGTTCGTGCAAAGCCGCGATGACCGGAGGCCACACGAACTTCATGCAAAACAGTACAAAAATGAAGAACGCAACGGACTGGCCAATCAGGGTTGCATTAATGTTCACGCCAACACCTCGCTCGTTCGTTGCACATCACACCAATTACTCGAAGGTTCGAGTAATTAGCCAGCGAGTTGACCAACGAATGGGTTCGCGAAGGTGAAGAACAGAGCGATACCAACACCGATCATGGTTACGGCGTCGAGCAGACCGGCAACGATGAACATTTTGACTTGCAGCATTGGAACCATCTCTGGCTGACGCGCTGCGCCTTCCAGGAACTTGCCACCCAACAGGCCGAAACCAATTGCGGTACCCAGTGCGCCCAGGCCGATCAACAGTGCAACAGCGATAGCGGTTAGACCAACTACAGTTTCCATCTTTCCTCCCGACTTTTACGTCGTATGGTTTAGGTTTTTTAGATTTTAAAGCGGTAAAACAAATCGTTTCATAGCCCTGTTCGGGCACCCACTCGTTTGACCGAGTGGGACATCAGACTAGTCGAGACTGGTCTTAATGGTTCTCTTCGTGCGCCATCGACAGGTAAACGATGGTCAGCATCATGAAGATAAACGCCTGCAGGGTGATGATCAGGATGTGGAACACAGCCCACGCCCACTGCAGAACTACGCCCAGGCCGCTAAGCCAGAGCAGACCACTGCCGAACATCACAGCGATCAGAATGAAGACCAGTTCGCCGGCGTACATGTTGCCGAACAGACGCAGTGCCAGGGAGATTGGCTTGGCGATCAGTGTCACGAACTCCAGCAGGAAGTTCACCGGGATCAGCAGGGCTTGAAGAAAGATGTTCTTGCTGCCGAACGGGTGCAGGGTCAGTTCGCCGATGAAGCCGCCGATGCCCTTGACCTTGATGCTGTAGAAAATGATCAACGCGAACACCGACAGGGCCATGCCCAGGGTAGCGTTCGGGTCAGTGGTCGATACAGCACGGAACGGAATGTGCGAATCGCCAGTGATCAAGATGGCCAGCTGAGGAATCCAGTCGACCGGGATCAGGTCGACGGCGTTCATCAGGAAGACCCAGACGAAGATGGTCAGTGCCAGCGGTGCAATCACCGGGCTACGGCCATGGAAGCTGTCTTTCACGCTGCCATCGACGAATTCGACCAATACTTCAACGAAGTTCTGCAAAGCACCAGGCTGACCGGAAGTCGCCTTCTTTGCCGCCATGCGGAAAAGAAGAACGAAGATCAGACCCAACGCGACCGACCAGCCGAGAGTATCGACGTGGAAAGCCCAGAAGCCCATTTCTTTGGCTTCTGCTGCGGTGTGGGCAAAACCCCACCCGCCAGTTGGGTGCTGACCGAAGGTCAGGTTCTGCAAGTGGTGCTGGATATAGCCCGAAGCGGTTGTCTCTGCCATGGTTGCCTCAAACGCCCTAAGGTCTCGAAAGTCTTGTTCTCATCAGCAGGGGCGCGAACCAGCTGACCAGTTGGGTCAACACGAAGACGCCGAATACAGCTAGCGGCGCCAATGGCTTCACACCTGCAAACGTCAATGCAAAGAGCACTGCCGTCAAAATTAGTTTGCCCGCCTCGCCGGCATAAAAAGACCGGACGATGGCTTGAGCTGCTCGGGCGCCGGAAAACCGAAATGCCCTGTGAGCGAAATAAACATTGGGTAGCAAGGCTATCAGGCCTCCGCAGAGTCCTGAGTACCCGGCTACGACTCCATGCCAGTACCAGAGCGCCAAAGCGGCCAGTACCAAAACGACAAATTGAGCCAGTAAGACTGGAAAAACTGCCAGGCGATGGAACGGCAAGCGGTTTGGCGTGCGGCTCTCCATCGTTTTTGCTCCCCAATGATCGGCTGCCAGAATTCAATAACTTGGCATAATTTGTGCCGACAAAATGCGCGCAGAGTATAGGGGCGGTTCTGCCCCTATTCAACTGTCAGGTAGTGATTTCCGACTGCACACTACATGAGGAAATGTTTCAACGAATGTGTGCAAGCACACCTTGAAGCTCATCGAGGGAGTTGTAACCGATCACCAACTGCCCCTTCCCCTTTTTACCGTGGCGGATCTGCACCGCAGAGCCTAGGCGCTCAGCCAGACGCTGTTCGAGTCGAGCAATATCCGGGTCCGGCTTTACCGGTTCAGCAGGTTCCTGTTTACCACTCAACCACTGGCGAACCAGTGCTTCAGTCTGGCGTACAGTCAGCCCCCGTGCGACAACGTGTCGCGCCCCTTCAACCTGTTGATTTTCCGGTAAACCGAGCAAAGCACGTGCATGACCCATTTCCAGGTCGCCGTGGGACAGCATGGTTTTGATGACTTCCGGCAACGCGATCAAGCGTAGCAGGTTGGCCACGGTCACGCGGGATTTGCCCACCGCTTCGGCCACTTGTTGCTGCGTCAGCTGGAATTCCTGCTGCAAACGCTGCAAAGCCACCGCTTCTTCGATCGGATTGAGGTCTTCGCGCTGGATGTTCTCGATCAGCGCCATGGCGATCGCGGTTTCATCCGGTACATCGCGAACCATTGCCGGGATGGTTTCCTGACCAGCCTGCTGACTGGCGCGCCAACGGCGTTCGCCGGCGATGATTTCGAATCGGCCGCTGCCGATCGGCCGAACCACGATCGGCTGCATCACGCCCTGAGCCTTGATCGACTGCGCCAGCTCTTCCAGCGCCTGTGGGTCCATGTCCCGACGCGGCTGGTACTTGCCGCGCTGGATCAGGTCGAGGGGCAGGTGCTGCAGCTCACGCTGATCTGCCTGCACCGCTTGTTCTTCCAGCGAGCTGACAGTCGGACCACTCAGCAGTGCATCCAGTCCACGTCCGAGACCTCGTTTCTTGACGGCCATGGGGATTCCTTAAGTTGCCTGAGCAGCGGCAGTGCGTGAGTTTTTGCGTTGACGACGAACCATCTCGCCCGCCAATGCCAGATAGGCAATGGCACCCCGCGATGATTTGTCGTACGCCAGCGCCGGCATGCCATAGCTTGGTGCTTCGGCCAGGCGGATGTTGCGCGGAATCACCGTGTCGTAGAGCTGCTCGCCGAAGTGTTCCTTGAGCTGCGCCGAAACATCGTTCATCAGGCTCAGGCGCGGGTCATACATGGTCCGCAACAGGCCTTCGACTTTCAGGTTCGGGTTCAACAACTCAGCGATGCGCTTGATGTTATCCACAAGGTCGCTCAAGCCTTCGAGCGCGAAGTACTCGCACTGCATGGGGATAATCACCCCGTCAGCCGCAACCAGCGCGTTAAGCGTGAGCATCGACAACGACGGCGGACAGTCGATCAAAATGTAATCGTAGTTTTCACGGATCGGCGCCAACGCGCTGCGCAGGCGGCTTTCCTTCATCTGCATTTCCAGCAGAACCACTTCGGCCGCGGTCAGGTCGCGGTTGGCCGGCAGCAGTTGGTAACCACCGTGTTCGGAATAGTGCATGGCCTGGGCCAGATCGCATTCGCCGATCAGCAGGTCGTAGACCGAGTTTTCCAGGCCGTGTTTATCCACACCGCTACCCATGGTGGCGTTGCCCTGTGGATCGAGATCGATCAACAGCACCCGACGCTTGGTAGCGACCAGGGAAGCTGCGAGGTTGATACAGGTGGTGGTCTTGCCCACACCACCCTTTTGGTTCGCTATCGCGAATACCTTAGCCATTCTTGCTTGTGTTCCCAATCATGCCGTGCGGCGCAGTATCAGCAGATGGCGTTGGCCTTGGCAACCGGGTACGGCCAGGGCGTGTTCGCTATCGAGGTGGAAGTCTGCCGGCAATGCTACCAGCTCATCGGCGGGATGAACGCCCTTCATTGCCAGCCAACGTGTTTCGGTGTCACCGAGGTGGCGAGTCCAGTTGCTGAAGTTCTCCATGCTGCTGAACGCCCGGGAGATGATCCCGTCGAATGGCTGATCAGGCTGAAAAGCTTCGACGCGACTGTGGATAACTTGCAGGTTATCCAGTTTGAGTTCGAGTTTGACCTGGGTCAGGAAGCGGGTTTTCTTGCCGTTGCTGTCCAGGCAAGTCACTTGGGACTCTGGAAACAGGATGGCCAACGGAATACCCGGCATGCCACCACCGCTGCCAACGTCCAGCCAGCGGCCGTTTTCGACGAACGACATCACGCTCAAACTATCGAGCAAGTGACGGGAAACCATTTCATCCGGATCGCGTACGGCGGTCAGGTTGTAAGCCTTGTTCCATTTGATCAACAGGGCCAGATAACCCAGCAACTGGGCGTGCTGGGTTTCTGTCAGCATGACCCCGAGCTGGCGAGCACCTGTGGATAACTCTTCTGCGTGTTGCGAGGTGACCAACGAACTCAAGCGCTTTGCTCCAACTGACGGCCCGCGCCGCGTTTTTTCAAATGAATCATCAACAGCGAAATCGCTGCCGGCGTCACACCCGGGATACGCGACGCCTGGCCCAAGGTCTCTGGACGGGTCGCACTGAGCTTGCTCTGGATCTCTTTGGAGAGACCGGAAATATTCGTGTAATCGATATCCACAGGCAGTTTTGTGTCTTCGCTGGCCCGCAGCCGTGCGATTTCATCCTGCTGGCGATCGATGTAACCGGCGTATTTGGTCTTGATTTCGACCTGCTCGGCGACTTGAGGATCTCCTGCACCGCCACCGGTCACGGCGATCAGACCAGCGTAGTCGATTTCCGGACGGCTCAGCAGGTTGAGCAAATTGTATTCGTGGGTCAGTGGTGTACCGAATTTCTCGGAAATCGCATCGCCTTGCTCGGTGCCCGGGCGAACCCAGGTACTTTTCAGGCGTTGCTCTTCCAGCGTGATGCTTTCGCGTTTGGTGCAGAACGCAGCCCAACGTGCGTCGTCCACCAGTCCCAGTTCGCGACCTTTTTCGGTCAAGCGCAGGTCGGCGTTGTCTTCGCGCAGGATCAGACGGTATTCGGCGCGGGACGTGAACATCCGATACGGTTCCTGGGTACCCAGAGTAATCAGGTCGTCGACCAACACTCCGATGTATGCCTCGTCGCGACGCGGGCACCAGGCATCTTTGCCCTGAGCACGCAGTGCGGCGTTGGCCCCGGCCAGCAAACCCTGGGCGCCGGCTTCTTCGTAACCGGTGGTGCCGTTGATTTGCCCGGCGAAGAACAGACCGCCAATGACTTTGGTTTCCAGGTTGTACTTCAGGTCACGCGGGTCGAAGTAGTCGTACTCGATGGCGTAACCCGGACGAACGATGTGCGCGTTTTCCATGCCGCGGATCGATTGCACGATCTGCAGTTGCACGTCGAACGGCAGGGATGTGGATATCCCGTTCGGGTACAGCTCGTTGGTCGTCAGGCCTTCCGGTTCGATGAAGACCTGATGGCTTTCCTTGTCGGCAAAGCGATGGATCTTGTCTTCGATCGACGGGCAGTAACGCGGGCCGATACCTTCGATCACACCGGAATACATCGGCGAACGATCAAGGTTGGCGGCAATGATTTCGTGGGTGCGGGCGTTGGTGTGGGTAATCCAGCAGCTGACCTGTTTCGGGTGCTGCTCTTTGGAACCCATGAATGACATCACCGGGATCGGTGTATCGCCGGCTTGCTCGGTCATCACCGAGAAATCCACAGAACGACCGTCAATACGCGGTGGAGTGCCGGTTTTCAGGCGACCAACGCGCAGTGGCAATTCGCGTAAACGGTGAGCCAGGGCGATCGATGGCGGATCACCGGCACGGCCACCGGAAAAATTCTGCATTCCGATGTGGATAAGTCCACCGAGGAAGGTGCCAGTAGTCAACACCACGGAATCCGCGAAGAAACGCAGGCCCATTTGGGTGACAACACCGCGCACTTGTTCCTGCTCGACGATCAGGTCGTCAGCAGCCTGTTGAAATATCCACAGGTTCGGCTGGTTTTCTAGGATTTCGCGGACAGCGGCCTTGTACAGAACCCGATCAGCCTGAGCGCGGGTTGCACGCACGGCCGGGCCTTTGCGGCTGTTCAATACGCGAAATTGAATACCGCCTTTATCGGTAGCCATGGCCATCGCGCCGCCGAGGGCATCGATTTCCTTGACCAGATGGCTTTTGCCGATCCCACCGATAGCGGGGTTGCAACTCATGGCACCGAGGGTTTCCACGTTATGCGTCAGCAACAGGGTTTTTGCACCCATACGTGCTGAGGCCAGTGCTGCCTCGGTACCGGCATGACCGCCGCCGATGACGATCACTTCAAAACGGGAAGGGAAATTCACCACGCACCTCGTGCCTGCTTCAGTTAGGTAATCCGGAATAGGTTGATCTCAGGTTTTTGGACCTGGTCGGCAAGTATAGGGACTTCGCCCTTCCTAAAGAACCCTTTGCACAAAATTTAACCAGCTGTGGAGAAGTCGCGGTTATAGAAATTAAAAAGAGAGAAATTTATTAAATCTTTGTTTTTATGTTTATTTCTACTGAGGCACATTTCTGTGGATAGATCTCTACAGGCCTTTATATTCAATATGTACAGAGATTCAAAACCCTGTGGTCATGTGGCAAGGAGGCCCTTGGATAACCGGTTTAAGCCTGTGGATGAAAGAGGTGCTTATCCACAGGGGCAGTTATCTTCAGTTTTGAGGCCCTGTTATCAACTGCCCTTAGAGGCAGTTATTCACAGGGCTTAATCCACAGAAAACTGCTGAATAAGCAAATCCAGGGCACGGGAAATCCGCTCAAGCAGAAAGAATCTGCTCAGCACTGGAAAAGAATTCAAGAATAGGAGGGAACAGACAGGCGCGAATGGCCTGTCTGTGGATAACGGGGAGGGCTATTTACCGATACAGAAGCTGGAAAAGATCCGTCCCAGCAGGTCATCGGAGCTGAATGCACCGGTGATTTCACCCAAACAGTGCTGAGCCTGGCGCAAATCTTCAGCCAACAGTTCACCGGCTCCGGCCAAGGTCAACTGCGCACGGCCATGCTCGAGGGAAGCACTGGCATGACGCAACGCGTCAAGATGACGCCTGCGAGCGCTGAAGCTGCTCTCCGAGGTCTGTTCGTAGCCCATGCAGGCCTTGAGGTGGTCGCGCAGCAATTCCAGTCCTTCACCTGCAGATTTGGCGCTCAGGCTAATGGTGACGTGGCCATCCTCGCTGACTTCCAGGGCAATGGCTTCGCCAGTGAGGTCAGCCTTGTTTCGGATCAGCGTGACTTTCGCCGGATCGGGACGGATTTCCAGGAATTCTGGCCATAACGCGAACGGATCAAGTGCCTCAGGACCAGTAGCATCGACCACCAACAGCACGCGATCAGCCTCGCCGATCGCTTTCAACGCCCGTTCGACGCCGATTTTTTCCACCTGGTCTTCGGTATCTCGCAGACCTGCGGTGTCGACCACGTGCAGCGGCATACCATCGATGTGGATATGTTCACGAAGAATGTCCCGGGTGGTGCCGGCAATCTCGGTGACGATCGCGGCTTCACGACCGGCCAGTGCATTCAACAGGCTGGATTTACCGGCATTCGGCCGGCCGGCGATCACCACGGTCATCCCGTCACGCAGCAAGGCACCCTGCCCGGCTTCCCGTAGTACGGTGGATAACTCGTCACGCACTTTGTCGAGCATGCTCAGTACGTGACCATCAGCGAGGAAGTCGATTTCTTCTTCAGGGAAGTCGATCGCCGCTTCGACATAGATGCGCAGGCCAATCAATTGCTCGGTGAGGTTATGCACACGCTCGGAGAATGCGCCCTGCAAGGAACGCAGGGCATTTCGTGCAGCCTGTGCAGAACTCGCTTCGATCAAGTCAGCGATGGCCTCGGCCTGAGCCAGGTCGAGTTTGTCATTGAGGAACGCGCGCTCGCTGAATTCACCCGGCCGGGCCAACCGACAGCCCAGTTCCAGGCAACGCTTGAGCAGCATATCCAGAACTATCGGACCGCCATGGCCCTGGAGTTCCAGCACATCTTCACCGGTGAATGAGTTCGGGCCGGGAAAATACAGGGCAATGCCTTGATCCAGCACCTCATCGTTTTCACTGAGAAACGGGCCGTAGTGGGCGAATCGCGGCTTGAGTTCACGACCGCTGAAGGCCTTGGCCGCAACACTCGCCAGCGGCCCGGAAATACGGACGATGCCAACACCACCGCGACCTTGAGCGGTGGCGACGGCTGCGATGGTTTCACGAGGAACGCTCATAAACCGGTATCCAGACAAAAGTGACAGATAGCAAAACGCCCCACTAGGGGGCGTTTTGAGTGGTTATCCACAGTGTAAGTCAGGCAGCTGCTTTGGTAGCCGCTTCGACCTTACGAGTGATGTACCACTGTTGGGCGATCGACAAAACGTTGTTCACTACCCAGTACAGAACCAGACCAGCCGGGAACCACAGGAAGAAGAAGGTGAAGATGATAGGCATCAGCTTCATCACCTTGGCCTGCATCGGATCCGGAGGCGTCGGGTTCAATTGCTGCTGGATGAACATGGTTACACCCATGATGATCGGCAGAATGAAGAACGGATCCTTGATCGACAGGTCAGTAATCCACAGCATGAACGGCGCTTGGCGCATTTCAACGCTTTCCAGCAGAACCCAGTACAGCGAAAGGAAAACCGGCATCTGCACGAGGATTGGCAAGCAACCACCCAGCGGATTGATCTTCTCTTTCTTGTACAGCTCCATCATGGCTTGCGACATTTTCTGCCGGTCGTCGCCATGTTGCTCTTTCAGCGCGGCCAGTTTCGGTGCCACTGCACGCATGCGCGCCATGGATTTGTAGCTGGCTGCCGACAGCGGGAAGAAGATCCCTTTGATCAGCATAGTCAGGAAGATGATTGACCAGCCCCAGTTGCCGATCAGCGCGTGGATATGTTGCAGCAGCCAGAAAATTGGCTGGGCAATGAACCACAGAATGCCGTAGTCGACGGTCAGTTCCAGACCTGGGGACAACTCTTTCAACACAGCCTGGCTTTTCGGACCGGCGTATAGAACGGCGCTGGTCTCGTCTTTTGCACCTGGCGCGACAGTCATTGCCGGTGCGGTGTAGCCGATGATGTAGTTGCCTTTGCTGTCTTTACGGGTCTGGACGAGGTTGTTTTCGCCTTTCGCCGGAATCCATGCGGTCACGAAGTAGTGCTGCAACCAGGCAACCCAACCACCGGTTACGGTTTCTTTCAGCTGAGCCTTGTCCATGTCGCTCATCGACACTTTCTTGTACGGCTCGTTACTTGTCCACAGGGCGGCGCCCAGGTAAGTCGCGGTGCCGGTGGCGGTGCTGGAAGAAGGATCGGAGCTGGCGTCACGCTTCAATTGCGCGAACATTGCACCGGACCAAGGCTGAGCACTCTGGTTATCGATCAGGTAGGAAACGGTTACGTCATACAGCCCACGTTTCAGGGTGAAACGCTTGATGTAGTTGACGCCGTCCTTGCTGAACTTCAGGTCTGCGACCAATTGGTCCTGACCGTCAGCCAGTTGGTAAATCTTCTTCTCCGAGGAGTAAACCGGACGACCGGCAGGACTGGCGTCCGGACCGTTGGTGCCGATCAAACCGCTTTGAGCCAGATAAGTCCGCTCGTTGCCGTTATCGAACAACTGGAATGGAATTTCCGGATGGTCCTGGCGACGTGGATACAGCGGCAGCGTCAACTGGGCAACATCGCCACCTTGTGGATCGATTGCCAGGTTGAGCACATCCGTTTTGATCTGGATGAGGTCTTTGCTTGCAGCTACTGGTGTTTCAGCAGGGGCAGTTGCACTGGTATCGCTTGCGGCGCGTGGAATGTCGTCACTGACAGAAGCATTATTGCCAGTCGCCGTATCCGGTAGGCCCGGTGCGGTAGTACTGGAAGCAACATTCTGAGTCGGCAGGGCAGCCTGGCCATAGTCCTGGTTCCATTTAAGAACCATAACGTAGGACACGATTGCCAGGGCGACGATCAGGATCGTGCGTTTGATATCCATGATTACTCGGCCATCGAAGAAGAACGGGAGGTAGGGATAGATGGAACCGGGTCATAACCACCGGGATTCCACGGATGACAGCGACCTAAACGACGAAAGGCCAGCCAGCCACCGCGCAGAAGGCCATGATTTTCTATGGCTTCATACGCGTAGCAGGAACAACTGGGGTAGAAACGACAGTGACTGGCCATCAGAGGACTAATGGCATAGCGATAAAACTGGATCGGAACGAGTGCCAGTTTACGCATCGGGACTGTCTACCCCTACAGTTTCGGTTTTGACTGCTGGTACCGGCGTGCTGCGTGCCAGACGCTTCCAGAGTTTGCCGAAATGCTGAATCAATTCGGGGTTTTCTACGTCACCCAAACCTTTGCGCGCGACGATAACGATGTCCCAGCCGGCCAGTGAGTCCTGGTTCAGACGGAACGATTCGCGCATCAGACGTTTGAGGCGATTGCGCTCGACGGAGAGCTTTACGCTCTTTTTCCCGATAACCAGCCCGAGACGGGGGTGATCAAGATCGTTGTTGCGCGCAAGGAGCAGGAGATTTTTCCCCGGAACCTTGCCGGTAGGGGAGTCAAAGACTGCCTTGAAATGCCGGGGAGTAAGCAGACGCTTTTCCCGACTGAAGTCCTGACTCACCTCCAGTGCCGGATTATCAAACTGCCAGACGCGCACGACCTTTGGCGCGACGACGCGACAGGACGGCACGACCGTTTTTGGTAGCCATGCGAGCACGGAAACCGTGGGTACGAGCGCGTTTGATAGTGCTTGGTTGGAAAGTACGTTTCATTGTCGTGTTACCTGGTTCGTCCACAACGGGCCGGAATGGCCCCCGTTTTAAGAGACCGGGGATTCTAGAGAAAGCAAGCCTCTAGGTCAATTTCCAACCAGCGTTTCCTTATAAATAGATCTACAGACGTTTTTCCTGCCGAGCTCCTTGGCTAGATATAGAAATTAAGAAGGAAAGTATTTAAAGCTTTTCTGTAAAGCTTATAAAAGCTAGGGACACGATCATCTGTGGATAACTGCCATCAGCCCTTTAAAGTCGTGATGTACAGAGAATGACAACTACGGTGGAAAACGGTGGTAAGCCTGTGCTGCGCTGTCGGATAAGCTGTGTGTGAAAGAGGTACTTACCCACAGGGTGGTTATCCACCGAGTTTCCCCCCCACTTGTACAACGACCTTAGACCCGGTTATCCACAGAGCTTATGCACAGACCGCTGGTCGTCTTTTTTTCGTATAAATCACTGATTCTTCATGGGAGGTGCACAACCTTCGTGTGGATAAGTCGGGGCTTGGTCGGCTACAATGGCGGCTTGTTTTTGCCTCACCGGCTTTCAACTTAGGGGATATCCGTGTCAGTGGAACTTTGGCAGCAGTGCGTGGAGCTTTTGCGCGATGAGCTGCCTGCCCAACAATTCAACACTTGGATCCGTCCACTACAGGTCGAAGCCGAAGGCGACGAGTTGCGTGTCTACGCACCGAATCGTTTTGTTCTCGACTGGGTCAACGAAAAGTACCTGGGCCGCGTCCTTGAACTGCTGGATGAGCATGGCAATGGCATGGCGCCGGCGCTGTCCTTATTAATAGGCAGCAAACGCAGTTCGGCACCGCGTGCTGCCCCGAATGCTCCGTTGGCCGCCGCTGCTTCACAGGCTCAGGCCGCTCAAGCACCTGTCAGCGCCACGGCGCCAGCCCAGGTAGCCGCTCCGACCAAGCGTGCGACGCAAAAAGTTGCCGAGGTTAATGAAGAGCCATCGCGCGACAGCTTCGACCCGATGGCCGGGGCCAGTTCGCAACAAGCTCCGATTCGCGCCGAACAGCGTACGGTGCAGGTCGAAGGCGCGCTTAAGCACACCAGCTACCTGAACCGTACCTTCACCTTCGAAAACTTCGTCGAGGGCAAGTCCAACCAACTCGCTCGGGCTGCGGCCTGGCAAGTGGCGGACAATCCCAAGCACGGTTACAACCCGCTCTTCCTTTATGGTGGCGTAGGCTTGGGTAAAACCCACTTGATGCACGCTGTGGGTAACCACCTATTAAAGAAGAATCCGAATGCCAAGGTTGTGTACCTGCATTCCGAGCGTTTCGTTGCGGACATGGTCAAGGCCTTGCAGCTGAATGCGATCAACGAGTTCAAGCGCTTCTACCGCTCGGTGGATGCATTGTTGATCGATGACATTCAGTTTTTCGCCCGCAAGGAACGTTCCCAGGAAGAGTTTTTCCACACCTTCAACGCCCTGCTTGAAGGTGGCCAGCAGGTCATTCTCACCAGTGACCGCTACCCGAAAGAAATCGAAGGCCTTGAAGAGCGCCTGAAATCCCGCTTCGGCTGGGGCCTGACGGTAGCCGTCGAGCCGCCGGAACTGGAAACCCGCGTGGCGATCCTGATGAAAAAGGCCGATCAGGCCAAAGTCGATCTGCCCCATGACGCGGCGTTCTTCATTGCCCAGCGTATTCGTTCCAACGTCCGTGAGCTGGAAGGCGCGCTCAAACGCGTGATCGCCCACTCGCACTTCATGGGCCGCGATATCACCATCGAGTTGATTCGCGAATCCCTGAAAGATCTGTTGGCACTGCAAGACAAACTGGTCTCTGTGGATAACATTCAGCGCACTGTCGCCGAGTACTACAAGATCAAGATCTCCGACTTGTTGTCCAAACGTCGTTCGCGTTCGGTAGCTCGTCCGCGTCAGGTCGCCATGGCGTTGTCCAAAGAACTGACCAACCACAGCCTGCCGGAAATCGGCGACGTGTTTGGCGGCCGGGACCACACCACTGTTTTGCACGCCTGCCGCAAGATCAACGAACTTAAGGAATCCGACGCGGACATCCGCGAGGACTACAAGAACCTGCTGCGTACACTGACCACTTGATGAACACCAGCGCAGCTTATTAAGGCAAGGGACTAGACCATGCATTTCACCATTCAACGCGAAGCCCTGTTGAAACCCCTGCAACTGGTCGCAGGCGTCGTCGAGCGCCGACAGACCTTGCCGGTGCTCTCCAACGTGCTGCTGGTTGTCGAAGGCCAGCAATTGTCGCTGACCGGTACCGACCTGGAAGTCGAGCTGGTCGGTCGTGTACAACTCGAAGAGCCTGCCGATCCAGGTTCCATCACTGTGCCTGCGCGCAAGCTGATGGATATCTGCAAGAGCTTGCCGAACGATGCGCTGATCGACATCAAGGTCGACGAGCAGAAGCTCGTGGTGAAGGCCGGCCGTAGCCGCTTCACCCTGTCGACCCTGCCGGCCAATGACTTCCCGACTGTGGAAGAAGGCCCAGGCTCGTTGACGTGCAGCCTTGAGCAAAGCAAATTGCGCCGTCTGATTGAACGGACCAGCTTCGCCATGGCCCAGCAGGACGTGCGTTACTACCTCAACGGCATGCTGCTGGAAGTCTCGGCGGGCATCATCCGCGCCGTGGCCACCGACGGTCACCGTCTGGCCATGTGCTCGATGCAGGCTGATATCGGTCAGCCGGATCGCCACCAGGTCATCGTGCCACGTAAAGGTATCCTTGAGCTGGCGCGCCTGCTGACTGAGCCGGACGGCATCGTCAGTATCGTACTGGGTCAGCACCACATCCGTGCAACCACTGGCGAGTTCACCTTCACGTCGAAACTGGTCGACGGCAAATTCCCGGACTACGAGCGTGTTCTGCCCAAAGGTGGCGACAAGCTGGTCCTCGGCGATCGTCAGGCCCTGCGTGAAGCCTTCAGCCGTACCGCGATTCTGTCCAACGAGAAATACCGCGGCATCCGTCTGCAACTGGCCAACGGTCAGCTGAAGATCCAGGCGAACAACCCTGAACAGGAAGAAGCGGAAGAAGAAGTGGGCGTCGAGTACAACGGCGGCAATCTGGAAATCGGTTTCAACGTGAGTTACCTGCTCGACGTGCTGGGCGTGATGACCACTGAACAAGTTCGCCTGATCCTGTCCGACTCCAACAGCAGTGCGTTGGTGCAAGAGTCTGACAACGACGACTCGGCCTACGTTGTCATGCCGATGCGTCTGTAATCATGCTCAGCAGAAGCTAGATGTCCTTAAGTCGCGTCTCGGTCACCGCGGTGCGCAATCTGCACCCGGTGACCTTTTCCCCCTCCCCCCGAATCAACATTCTTTACGGCGCCAACGGCAGCGGCAAAACCAGTGTTCTGGAAGCCATTCATCTGCTAGGGCTTGCCCGTTCGTTTCGTAGCACCCGCCTGTTACCGGTCATCCAGTACGAGCAGCTCGCCTGTACGGTGTTTGGGCAGGTGGAGTTGGCCGAGGGTGGGCACAGCGCCTTGGGGATATCCCGCGACCGTCAAGGCGAGTTCCAGATTCGCATCGACGGGCAGAACGCTCGCAGCGCGGCGCAACTGGCGGAAATTCTGCCGCTGCAGTTGATCAACCCTGACAGTTTCCGATTGCTGGAAGGCGCACCGAAGATTCGCCGGCAGTTTCTCGACTGGGGCGTGTTCCACGTGGAACCACGATTCATGTCCACCTGGCAGCGCTTGCAGAAGGCCCTGCGCCAGAGAAACTCTTGGCTGCGGCATGGTACACTTGACGCCGTTTCGCAAGCGGTTTGGGACAGGGAACTGTGCCAGGCCAGCGCTGAAATTGATGAATACCGCCGCGCTTATATCAAAGCCTTGAAACCAGTCTTTGAACAGACCTTGAGCGAACTGGTTGAGCTCGAGGGCTTAACGCTCAGCTATTACCGAGGTTGGGACAAAGACCGAGAGCTGAGTGCAGTGCTCGCCGGGTCCCTTCAGCGGGATCAGCAAATGGGTCATACCCAGGCCGGACCGCAGCGCGCTGATTTGCGTCTTAGATTGGGCGCACACAACGCCGCGGACATCTTGTCTCGCGGTCAGCAGAAGCTGGTGGTCTGTGCATTGCGGATTGCCCAAGGGCACTTGGTTAGCCAGGCCCGACGCGGCCAGTGTATTTATCTGGTGGATGACCTGCCGTCCGAACTGGACGAGCACCACCGCCGCGCGCTTTGCCGCTTGCTGGAAGACTTACGCTGCCAGGTGTTTATAACCTGTGTAGATCACGAATTATTGAGGGAAGGCTGGCAGACGGAAACGCCAGTCGCTCTGTTCCACGTGGAACAGGGCCGTATCACCCAGACCCACGACCATCGGGAGTGAAGGCATTGAGCGAAGAAAATACGAATACCTACGACTCAACGAGCATTAAAGTGCTGAAAGGCCTGGATGCCGTACGCAAACGTCCCGGTATGTACATTGGTGACACCGACGATGGTAGCGGTCTGCACCACATGGTCTTCGAGGTAGTCGACAACTCCATCGATGAAGCGCTCGCTGGCCACTGCGACGACATCAGCATCATCATCCACCCGGACGAATCCATCACCGTTCGCGACAACGGTCGTGGTATCCCGGTAGATGTGCACAAAGAAGAAGGCGTCTCGGCAGCCGAGGTCATCATGACCGTGATGCACGCTGGTGGTAAATTCGACGACAACTCCTACAAAGTATCCGGCGGCCTGCACGGTGTAGGTGTGTCGGTTGTGAACGCCCTATCCGAAGAGCTGGTCTTGACCGTTCGCCGCAGCGGCAAAATCTGGGAACAGACCTACATTCACGGTGTTCCAAAAGAACCGATGAAAATCGTCGGTGAGAGTGAAACCACCGGCACCCAGATCCACTTCAAACCGTCCGACCTGACGTTCAAGAACATCCACTTCAGCTGGGACATCCTGGCCAAGCGGATTCGTGAACTGTCCTTCCTCAACTCCGGTGTCGGCATCGTCCTTAAGGATGAGCGTAGCGGCAAGGAAGAGCTGTTCAAGTACGAGGGTGGCCTGCGTGCGTTCGTTGAATACCTGAACACCAACAAGACCCCGGTCAACCAGGTGTTCCACTTCAACATCCAGCGCGAAGACGGCATCGGCGTGGAAATCGCCTTGCAGTGGAACGACAGCTTCAACGAGAACCTGTTGTGCTTCACCAACAACATTCCACAGCGCGATGGCGGTACTCACTTGGTGGGTTTCCGTTCCGCTCTGACGCGGAACCTGAACACCTACATCGAAGCTGAAGGTCTGGCGAAGAAACACAAAGTCGCGACCACCGGTGACGACGCCCGTGAAGGCCTGACCGCGATCATCTCGGTAAAAGTGCCGGATCCGAAGTTCAGCTCCCAGACCAAAGACAAGCTGGTTTCTTCCGAAGTGAAGACCGCGGTCGAACAGGAAATGGGTAAGTACTTCTCCGACTTCCTGCTGGAAAACCCGAACGAAGCCAAGTTGGTTGTCGGCAAGATGATCGACGCGGCGCGTGCGCGTGAAGCGGCGCGTAAAGCCCGTGAGATGACACGTCGTAAAGGCGCACTGGATATTGCCGGTCTGCCGGGCAAACTGGCTGACTGCCAGGAAAAAGACCCTGCCCTTTCCGAACTGTACCTCGTGGAAGGTGACTCTGCTGGCGGCTCCGCCAAGCAGGGACGCAATCGTAGAACCCAGGCCATCCTGCCGTTGAAGGGCAAGATCCTGAACGTCGAGAAGGCGCGTTTCGACAAGATGATCTCTTCGCAAGAAGTGGGCACCTTGATCACCGCGCTGGGCTGCGGCATTGGCCGCGACGAGTACAACATCGCGAAGCTGCGTTACCACAACATCATCATCATGACCGATGCTGACGTCGACGGTTCGCACATCCGTACCCTGCTGCTGACCTTCTTCTTCCGCCAGTTGCCGGAGCTGATCGAGCGCGGCTACATCTACATCGCCCAGCCACCGCTGTACAAGGTCAAGAAAGGCAAGCAAGAGCAATACATCAAAGACGACGACGCCATGGAAGAGTACATGACGCAGTCGGCCCTGGAAGATGCGAGCCTGCACCTGAACGAGGAAGCCCCGGGCATTTCCGGACCAGCCCTCGAACGTCTGGTGAATGACTTCCGTCTGGTAATGAAGACGCTCAAGCGTCTGTCGCGCCTGTACCCACAGGAGCTGACCGAGCACTTCATCTACCTTCCTGCCGTTAGCCTGGAGCAATTGTCCGATCACGCTGCGATGCAGGATTGGATGGCCCAGTACGAAGTTCGCCTGCGCACCGTAGAGAAGTCCGGCCTGGTTTACAAAGCCAGCCTGCGTGAAGACCGTGAACGGAACGTCTGGCTGCCTGAGGTCGAACTGATCTCCCACGGCTTGTCGAACTACGTCACCTTCAACCGCGACTTCTTCGGCAGCAACGATTACAAGACGGTTGTTTCTCTGGGCGCTCAACTGAGCACCTTGCTGGACGACGGCGCGTATATCCAGCGTGGCGAGCGCAAGAAGCCAGTCACCGAGTTCAAGGAAGCCCTTGAATGGCTGATGGCCGAAAGCACCAAGCGTCACACCATCCAGCGATACAAAGGCCTGGGGGAGATGAACCCGGATCAGCTGTGGGAAACCACCATGGACCCAGCACAGCGCCGGATGCTCAAAGTGACCATCGAAGACGCCATTGGCGCGGACCAGATCTTCAACACCCTGATGGGTGATGCGGTCGAGCCTCGTCGTGACTTCATCGAAAGCAACGCCTTGGCGGTTTCCAACCTGGACTTCTGATCCAGCTGTAGGTTCACAAAATAGTTGATCATTTTCACAAATAGATGATCAGACGCCTTCCGAAAGGAAAGCGAAAAAAAGGCCAATTCTCTGAATTGGCCTTTTTTGTGCGCTCGAAAATTACGCCCCTCTACCCTGCAGGCAAGATGCTTGGGGGGCAATACATCTTGGGCCCGCCCGAGGAAGGCGCCTACTAGTGGACCTCCACATGAAGTAAATGCGCCGGGACATTGGGCTGGAGAGGAATTCGATGGACTGGGATGAAAGTGGTACAGAGGAGATGAAGGAAGGAGAACGCACATGCGCGAATAATACTGGAAGTATCGAATTCAAATCTAAATAACACGAATGTGTAATTAAAAGTCAAGCTTAATGGCGAAAATTTTCGTGGAGAAAGACGAATGGTGGGAGTAAAATCTGGCACGCTCTTACGCCGTAAGAGCGCACCAATAAAATCAGCCGGTTACGTAAACTTGTTGAAGCAAGTTCCTAACGGCCACCGGTAACAGCTTCTGCTTTGAGCATCTATCTGGAAAATAGAGCTCACGGCATGGCTGCTTTCGTCGACGACCCTATAAGGAGGCATCGAGAAATGTAGAAACGCTTAATCAGAGGCTCTGACAGCGCCTACAACCAAGTATATCTTGCGTAGACGAACCCGCGCAATTTCTGCCTTTTTTCGGCGCTTGTCAATCCTCTCCCAAAAAATCGACTTCAGCGAGGGCCCTCGACGGGGAAGTGTTGCCTGTCGAAAGCCCCTCTGGAGCCCGCTCTGCGCCTGAGTTATCGGGTGCAGCGCAGGTGCTCGTCTCAAAGATTTGTGGAGGTGTTCAATGTCAGTGCGAAAGGTTGTAACCCGGCGTTCTTGCCATTTCAGAGGCTACTTTCCCTCCCTGAAAAATGGCAAACCTACGCCTTGGGAATCCCAGCTGGAAGGTGGGTTTTTCCGGCTTCTGGAGCTGTCACCGCAGGTTCTCAGCTACACCATACAGCCCAGCCGAGAGAGCGTATCGCTCGACTCGGCAACCATAAAATATTTTCCTGACCTCCATGTATTTCTTACGGATGGCAGTGAGTGGTGGTTCGAAGTGAAGCCGCAAAAGCGGCTTTTGATCGCCAGTGTCGATCAACGGCTGGAAGCTGCAAAGGTTCATTTTGCCGCCAGTAATCGCAATTTTACTGTTGTCACGAATGATCTGATTCATAGCGAACCGTTGGCTAGGAACCTTCAAAAGCTTATGTACCACCGTCGCGGGCCCATGCTTTCGAATTCCCAAGTCGACGAGGTTCGAGAACTTCTTGATGCCCACGAGCCGAAGACTTTTAGTGAATTTATTGCGGTTTTTGGTGATATGGAGGCATGGCGTTTATTGGGCTTAGGCATTGTTGGTATCAGTCTTGATCAGACTATTAGCAACAACTCAGAAGTCTTCTTAACAGGAGGGCATCGTCATGCAAATTTTTTCGCTTAAAGCAAAATTAGCCGTATCCGTAAAAGGCGTTTTGATGGTTCTCCAACGGAGATTAGTTGATCGACGACTACTCTTTTTTGATGAGTTAGGTGAACCCACAAAGTTGACCGAGGCTGAGTTCTACGTTGGGTATGAAAAGCGTGAAATTGAAATTTGCGCGGATCAACCATTTCTCGGAGAAGTGCCATTCGTGCGGAACGTAGCCCCTGATCTTACATGCTTTCCAGCCAATCACAGCCAAGAAGCCTTACGTCGGCGCCGGTATCTTGAGGGTGTAATGGGGAAGGACCAATCAAAATTACCGAGTGAAGAAGTCATGTTGGAAGAATTGAAAAAAATAGCAAAAATAATAGGTGATGCATGTGCGCCTTCAATATCAACTGTCAGACGTTGGGCATCGAGGTACATTGGAAACAACATAATAAGGTTGGTACCTAAACATAATAAAAAAGGCCGGGCAGCCGCCATTAAAGATGAGCTTGAAGGCATACTGGAGAGAGTCATTGATGAACTTTATCTAAAAGACACCCGGCCAAAAGTTTCAAAGGTCATAGGTGAATACCATCTCAGACTTGAGGCCCTTAATCGGGAACGGTTGCCCTCTGAACAGTTCATCCTCCCCAGCGGCATGACCGTCCGCAGATACATTGCCAGGCTAGATCCCTTCTTGGTGGATGTTGCTCGCCTCGGTAAGCATGCCGCTAATAAAAAGCACCGTGTAGCTGCGGGTGTACTCCAGGTAAATCAGATCCTCGAGAGGTGGGAGATCGATCACACCCTATTGGATGTCCTGCTCGTGGATGAAGAGACCGGTTTGGTTATCGGGCGACCTTACCTAACGATAGTGTTAGACAGGTACTCTCGAATGATCATGGGGTACCTCCTCCACCTGTCTGCGCCAAACACTGAATCTGTTCTACGAGTCATTGAGCGTTCGATCCGTCCCAAAGCAGAACTGTTGCAACGCTTTCCGAAAGTAAAGAATGAGTGGCGAGCCCATGGTATGCCGGCGCGGATCGTTCCGGACAATGCTGCCGAATTTCATGCTGATGATTTGATTTTGGGGTTCAACGATCTAGGCATCGAGATTATGTATCCCGCCTCCCGGGCACCTGAAATGAAGGGCGCGGTCGAGCGCTTTTTTAGCACTCAGAATCTGGGACTTATCCACAACCTCCCGGGTACAACATTCTCCAATATCAAGGAGAAAGGAGATTACAAGTCAGAAAAACATGCCTGCTTCACCTTGTCGCAACTGGAAGCCGTAGTCGTTAAATGGATCGTGGATGGCTACCACCAAACGCCGCACCGAGGCCTCAAGAAGATGACCCCCGCCCAAGCCTGGGCAATTGATGAGGCTCAGACTTTGGTCAGACTGCCCGTGGATCTCGATGCCCTTGAACGCATTCTTGCTCGACGAACCTCCGTAAAGGTTCATCACTATGGAATTGAAGTTGACAGCATCGGTTACCACTCGGCTGAGCTCGCCCAGTTGAGAATGCTCTTAACGTCTGATGAGAAGGTAAATGTTCGTTATCGAGACGAAGCTGGGCATGTTTGGGTTCATGACCGGTTTAGAAACGTTTTTCTCCAGGTACCGGTGAAGGACAAGCGGTTGATTGGTAAGAGCCGAGAAATGTGGAAGGCGGCCCAGAAAGCGCTTAGAGATGCTGGAGGAGAGCAACCAAGCTTTGACGAACTTCATCGTTGCTACCAAGAGCTGCGAGAAGACATTGACGAAGCTCGTCGCTCTCAAAAGCTGCGAGTGCGACGGGAAGCAGCACGGGCCAAGTTGGATAGGGAGGGTCGTAAGGCCGAGGCGAATCCCCCACCGGTAGTCGTTGCAGAGATGGAGTGGGTGGATCGGTCATTCACACCGCCAACTGCCCCCTCCACTTTCAAGGTTTCCTACCGTCCGCCATCAGCAGGTGATCGACCATGAACGCTATCGCACAAATTATCCCTCCCTTCTCTCTGCGTCACCATTTCATTCACAGCCCGCAGGCTGAGCGAGCCTTGACGCGCTTGAGTGAGGTTCACGGGGATACCCGGCGTACCGGGGCGAGCAAGGGCTTAGTCATCCAAGGTCCGAGCGGTGTGGGAAAAAGCACCTTGATCAAGGAGTACGTTAGGGAATTGAAAGCAACGGAACCTCCAGGGTCGGGGAAGCGGACGGTCTTGGTAGTTGAGATTCCCTCGTCACCCACCAAGAAAAACTTGGCAACAGCGATGCTGACAGCACTAAAGGACCCGTACGCGGATGCTCGCGGTCATTCTGCGGAGGTCAAGTTCGCTCGCATCATTCTACTCATGACCAATCTGGGGGTTGAAGTCGTGGTGCTCGACGAAGCCCAACATTTAGTGGATTACCGACGCAACGATGCGTATGAGGCCGCGGATTGGATCAAGAGCTTGATGAACGAAACCAGCATCACCTTCGTACTCGTCGGATTGAAGCGAACCGAGGGCCTGCTATGGGCAAACGAGCAACTACGACGAAGGTTTTCTGCGACGGTTGAATATAACCGGTTCAGCTATGCCGAATGCACATCGGCGCAGTTTGCAATGCTTCTCGAGGTGATTGCTAGCCTATTGCCGGTTAAGGCCATCAGCTTTACAGAGCCTCAGTTGTTAAGGCGCTTTCACATGGCTTCATTTGGCTTGATTGACTACCTGATCAAAATTCTGGATCGAGCTGTTTGGCTCGTCCAGCATCGAGAGCTCGAAGGAATAAATCTGTATGTCCTAGCCGAAGCGTTTTTGGATGAGGTGTGGAGCAAAGCTACAGACCAGCGAAATCCATTCAGTATCAGCTTTAACTTCAAGCCTCTGATTGGATTTCATGAGCCGTTCGAAAAATTCGACCTAATCGCGGCCTAAAGAGAAGGCCGGGGAGATACCCCGGCCTCCCTCCTCTACAGAAACCCTTCGGTAACTCACTGTTCTCACGGATATACAGGAATGTTTGGTCTTTTAATCAACCCACACCCTCAGCGCGATGAGAGCTTGTTAGGGTATTTACAACGATTGGCGGGTGCCAATGGCTTAGCAGGAGACGAGCTTATCAAAGCCTTTGAGCAAGCAGAGGCTGGCGACATAGCTGTCTGGTTTAGCCGATTTGAGCCGCCTGTGTCATGGCCTTCGGTGTCCGAAGAGCTCCGGGAGCCTAAAACCAAGGCGCTAAAAGTCTGGTCATTGCGTCACAAGAGGTATTGCGCCTGCTGCTTGGCTGAGAGCGCTTACTGGAAAGAATCCTGGGATCTGACGCTGGTGACGACATGTTCGTTGCATGGGGTTCAATTACAGGACAAATGCCCAGGTTGTTCTGTCAAGATCAATCACGGCGCTATGTTGGCAAATAGCTGTAAGTCTTGTGGCTATCTCCTCACTGAACTGATTGTGGAGATCCCCACTGCAGATAGCCATAGCGCTTGGATGACCACTGCACTTGAAGCAAAGCTGTCCGAAAATTTCAAGCTGGGAAACTCTGGCTTGGACGCCCTTTCCTATGAACAGCTTCATGTTTTGTCGTCCCGCCTCGCCGTGAGAAGCGTGCGATCGGACTGCACAAAGCCACTTAAGGTGGCAGGATCTGGGTCGCTTGAGGTTTCTAGACATTTAGCGCAGGCGGCCGGCCAAATCCTCGAGAATTGGCCGCGGGCATTTCGGGATTTGCTCAGCGATCTCAGGGATACAAGATCCAATGAAAAAGATTGGAAGCTTGCATCAGCATTTGGACCAATCTACAGAGACATTCATCATGATTTAGTGGCCCCCTGCTTCGACTTTGTTCGTACCGAATTTGAGTCTTACGTTAAGGATGAATGGCACGCACCGATATCCAGGAGAAATCGTTACCTGAGCGAAAAAACGATCCAGGATCATCGCTGGGTTTCCATCGACGAGGCTGCAAGATTGACGGGCTTGCTAAGATCTTTTATCAAGCGATTGCATGATCATGGAGAACTCGATTCTAGGGAGTTCGTTCACTCATGCGGCCGTAAATCGAAGGTCATTGATGTAGTCCAGCTTCGAGAGCTTTCTTTGCGTATGCAGGGCTCAGTCAACATGAGGCAAGCGGCAAAGCTGCTACATATCAATCTCGATAGAGTTCGACAGTTGATTAGCTCGGGGATGCTCCGGTTCTATGGCGGCAGGCCAAAGCATGGCGAAAACTGGCTGATAGATGTCGATTCTATTGGCACTTTGAGACCAGAAAGCATTGAGCCTGCAGCGGGAAGTGGTTTTGTTACGGTCAACTATCTCGCTAAGCACCACCTTCCAGCGGGTGGAGGCTTGGTAGAGCTGATAAAAGCGATTCAGGCCGGTCAGCTTCAAGCTTTTTCAGATGGTGATGGCAAGGTTATGTTGGGGCATTGGTTAATCAATACCCAGGCTCTGAAGAAGTGGATCTGGAATGTCTTTCAGAAGGCTTCGGATTTCCCCGGGATTACTGTCTGCAAAGCGGCGGTGCTTCTCGGGGTTAAGCAGGAGGTCGCTTACGCGCTGGTCCGGCTGGGGATTCTTTGGAGTACCCCCATCAAAAGCGGTAGGCGTACCTTGCAAATGGTTCTCCCGAAAGCAATTGAGAAGTTCAGACGCAGATACATACTTGGCCCCGAGCTGTCAGTCTTTTTGGGCCTACCCCCAAAACACGTCATGCCCCACCTTTGGGAGAATGGATTCAGGCCAGTCGCTGGCCCATCCATAGTGAAATCTCCCTGCCGACAGTACGTTTGGCCTCGAAGCAAGAAGTTAGTCGACTACCTGTCGTGGAAGGCCGCGCAGCATTGCTAAGTAATGATGACCAGATCTCCACAATTACCCCCCGGTTGCCTTGCATCGGCGCAAGCGTTTACTGAGCTCAGAGCGCTAAGATAGGAACTGCAAGAGTAACGAAATCGGTATGCGTCCGGCAAAGTCATCTAGCCGGCTCCGCCAAGCCCAGACATGGTGTCCACCTAAATTGGGTGGACACCATCGCCTTTGGCGTCGGGGTCAGGAAGGCGTGTTGGCCGGACGGTTACTCCTCAGCAATCAATCGAAGTCGCTCATCGAACTGGATGCCGACGGCAAGTTCGTCAGTTTCCTACCCCTTAGACGCGGCATTTCCGAGCTCAAGGACGATGCACCGCAAGCCGAAGGCGTGACGATGGACAGTTCGGGCAATCTGTATGTGGTCAGCGAGCCGAATCTTTTCTACAGGTTCCAGAAGAAGTAACCGCCGCACCCACCGTCTGACACCTCGGGCCGGACAACCTGTTCACTGACATTTTGCCGGTCACTGATGGCTGGGCTCGGTAGTACCCGAAATGGCAACCGTGTTTCTGCATCCTTGCCCTGAAAAAAGCAGCTATCGTGTCGATACTGGTCTATCGAAATTACCGTACTTTTTCGGTTGCTCCGGGAAAACCAGGCGGGGGTGAACGTGGAAGACGTCGATAACTCAAAAGTCATTCAACAAGAGTATTTCCACCTGCAGAGCGCCATAGATGCGTTCGACTCCCGCGCCCTGACGATAAAGGCCTGGAGTGTTACCTTCGGCTTCGCCACCCTTGTAGGCTCCGCAATATTCAAAGAACCTGCTGTCTCGTTCGTTGTGTTTATCAGCGGCTTGCTATTTTGGTGCATTGAGGCCAGCTGGAAAACATTTCAGGATGCTTATTACCAACGGGTAAAGGTGCTTGAGGCCTATTTCGAGAAGCCAACCGGGGCAGTGGTTCCACTTCAAATACATCGCGCCTGGAACACGGCATACAAGGCAAATCGCGCATCTACCTTTGCCAAAGTGTTGCTTTATCCTCATGTAATGTTGCCTCACGTGGCTGTCGCACTGTTCGGGCTTGTTTTCTATATTTATTTCCCTGTCAACAATGAGCTCCCCGCTTCGGTATTCCCCATTATAGAGGGCCCACAGCCCATGACGCTCAAGGATCTGATAATGATCATCGTGACGGTGATTGGCGTCCCTGCCGCGCTACTGGCTGCCTGGAAGGCGCTGGTCGAATTCAGGGTCGGGAATACCGAAAAACATAGGGAGAATCGCCACAAACAGGCGAGTGCGGCTAAAGATGAACTTAAATCACTGTTCTGCGACCCGTTGTCTCACGCAGCAATGAAAATGACTGACTGGACAGGTCGCTACTACATGATAGATGGAACTTCGGTCCCGATCCTGAGCGAAGACGTCATTTCCGGACTTCGAACACATAATCTGAACTTCAGCAGAAAAGAGCTATTTATACGCGACTGCTTCGAATCGTTTTTTGATCATGTGTTGATGATCGAGCATCTTGTTTCCATAGACTACATCAACTATGAAGATATAGAGGTCCCGCTAAAATATTACGCGAGTAAAATCGCCTTGAACCTGCACATCTACAACGATTTCCTTACTGACTATGGCTATCAAAAATCCAAGGAACTATTCCTCAGGGCAGCGCACGTCACTCCCCTGCCTGCGGCAAACGTCTGATAGTGCAAAAGGGGCACAACACGCTTGCGTAGGATCCTGAGAGGGCGCTCAGGCATCCTGCCCCCCATGCACCAATCGGAATACCTCATCGATCTGCACGTAGTGGTCCTGGCTGACCCGCCAGTATTTCTGGCCCTCGGTGCTGCTCAGGAATCGGCGACGGCGTTCCAGCCGGTCGCGGCCTGTCACGCCTTTCAACACCACAAAGCGCACCACGCCACGGGGACTGATGAGCACGGTCGAGCCCCCTTGATAGATAAACGCCGGGCCCAATTCGCAGGCCTTTACATGGCGTTGCTGAGTGACTTCCGCCACCAAGTCGAAGGTCACGCTCTGATCAGGACCGACTCGGCGCAAGGTGCGGATCGACTGCACGCACGGCAAGCTGACGCTGTCGCCCTGCAAGCGCGGGTCATCGGCAGCTACCAGGCCGAACTCGGCCAAGTGTTCAGGTCTGCTGACATACAACCCCAGGACACTGGCCTGGCGGCGTAGCTCCTGGGGACTGGCGCAATGCGCCGGATCCCCATCAAACCGCAGCGAGGCGAAGTTCAGGGCTGACAGGTCCGGCAGGGTTATCCGTGGCGGCCGCCATAACAAGGCATCTTCCGAGAGACTGGTGACGTTGCGCGGGTAAATATTGCGCCGCCGGAAGCTGTCGATGATCGCCCCCCGGTAGTCCCATTGGTCATCCGGCAGCACATCGTAGTCGGCGGTGATCAGCGCCCGCAGGTAGTCGCCGAAATTGATCGCCGTGGGTGGGCAATAATCGATGGCGCGGATGCAGATAGTGAGGAATTGCCGGGCCAGTTTACTGGCCTTTTCCGACAGCAGCACTTGCAAGTCGTGGGACATGTCATAGGGCGGGAGTATCCCGCAGCCGTTGGTGGCGAGGCGGATATAACGTGCGCTCTTACGCTCGAAGATCTGCGCAAAGGCTTCGAACAGCGCACTGACCAGAATCGATCCCAGTTCGTGCACTTCCATGTCCGGCTGGTACTGTCGCGGCTGCTCGAGATTGCTCTCTATCGCACTGCGTAGCGGACCGTTCTGGCCGGTGGTGTGACCAAACTGCTGAGCCAGCTGAGTCAGCAGGCTGGCCTGCATCAGATTGCCTTTGCACCGACGGATCGAGGCGATCAGTACTTCCCGGTAACTGAAGTGTTGAAAAATCGCCACCAGATCGGCGAAGGCTTCATGGAAGGCCGGCACGTCCGCACTCATCGGCAGGCTGAAGCATGGGCGCAGGCCATCGAGCAAGGCATGGGTGACTTCGTGGGAGATGATGTCGTGGGACAGGCAAGTGAAGACGTAGCCGCCCGGCAGTGATCGATCGCTGGGTGTGGCGCTGGCTTTGAAATATCCGAAGCGGATCTCGCCACCCTGGCAGCCTTTGGTGTAATACGCATTGCGGTTCTCGCCGTAATGCGGGTGCAAAGTCAGCGGCATTCGCTTCTGGTCATTGCCAAATCCCCAGCCCGGATCGCGTCCCAGTGCCAGCTTGAAGGCCAGGTAGACGTTGCTGCTGACGGCATAGACCATCTGCTGATGAAAGCGTGGGTCCGACGGCGAAGGCTCATAACCGTTGGCGATCAGCACCCCGCGCTCATCCAGGTCGGCCTGGCGATACTCCAGGCCCAGCTCGGTATTGCGATGTTCGACCCGGAACAGACCACCGCAGGGTCCGGCGGTCAGTGGTTCAAAAGGCACATTGATGGTGCCGATGGAACCCTCCAGGCGCCGTACCGAAGGGTCCACCGTATAGATCCGTAGCGGTCGATACAACGGATCGGCGGGCTCCCTTTGATAGGGTGGGCTCGGTAGCCAGCCAAATGACTCCGCCAGGCAAAAGTCGACGCTTTCGCCAGGGCGCTTGGGCTCCTGAGGCACGATCGGTTACCTCCTGCCCGGTTGACTGTAGAGCTGTTGCAGTAGCTGCAGGATCTGCATCAGCACGGCATTCTCCGAACCCGACTGCCGCCCCGGACCGGCTACCAGGATGCTCTGCAGCGGTTGCAACAGCACCGCACCTTTGGCGTTGTCGTTGCAGTCGAGTTTGGGGTGCTGACGTGCTTGCGCGCCGAAATCGCTGACCACCCGCTGGTTGAACAGCTCATGGGTGATCTGACTGCCCTCGTCGAGTACGCGGGTGGCGCGCAGGGTGAACTCGCCGTGGCCATCGCTTTCCCACGCCACTTCATCGTCCTGGCAGGCGGCGAACTTGATGTCGCGCATGCCCTGCGCCCCGCCACTGTCCATGGCATGCGAGACGCCGCCGTGGGCCTGGCGAAACAGCGCATGGGCGCGATTGATCTCCTCGGTAGGTGGTACGAAACGCTTGCGGGGGTCTCGTCCCAGCGGCCGCTGATTGACTCCCCCGACCGCAAATCGCGTATTGCTGCCCGAATGGCAGCAGTCCATGAAGCAAGTGAGGTTCACCCCATCCGGCAAACTGGCGAAGATCTCGGCGATGTCATCGTCGATGTACAGCGCGCCCGAGGCAAAGTCCACCGGGCACAGCGCTTCATCATTGTTATCCTCTTCATCGCCATTGAGGTCGGTGACAAAGGTCCCGTGACCCGAATACTGGATGACGATGACATCCCCGGCCCGCGACTCAGTGACCAACTCACGAATACTTCGATCGATCGCCTCGCGGGTGGCCTGGCCGTCGAGCAGCATCTGGATGGAAAAGCCGCGCCGGCTCAGTGACTGCGCCCACACCTGCGCATCGGCGACACAGCCGGCAAGCCGGTGTTCCGGCTCGGGGTAATCATTGATCCCGATGCACAGCGCCATGCGCCGGCCACCTGCCACTGCAGACGAGCCGACCGCCTGGACCGAAACCGTAGTCGGCGACGCCGGGTAGCGCGTCGGCGGTGCAATCGAGGCGTTCTGGCGCCACTGTTCGAAGCCCTCAGGCCAATCGACCTCATCGGTCCATGCCCGCGTCCGGGACAGCGCTTTGGCCCGTGGATAGGGGGTGATCCGACCGGCATCCGGCAGGCCAAGAATGCGCAACAAGGCGCTGTTCATGGTGATCGGGTCATCATCGAAGCCGCCATGGGAGGTGGACTGGCTGGCCGAGCGCCCGGTGTCGGATACTGACTGCGACCAGATGACTTCACCCGGCCCGCTGTTCTTGCCATCGAGGCAGAATAACTGCTTGAGCACAGGATCATCGCGCAGGCTCTCTTCGAGCCCGAGAATCGGCGTGCCACGTTTTTCTTCCAATGCATAAAAAATCAGGTAAAGCAGCGACTTGCGATAAACCCCGGCGCAGTCGTCGGCCTTCTCGAAGTATTTTTTCATGGTAAAAATCGTCACCTTCTCCGCCACCTCACCCTTGTGCAAAAGGTCCAGCAGGTGCTGCTTGAAGGTGTCGACTCGCACCGCGGGTGCGAGGAATTGCAGGGTGGCTAATTTCGGTACTCTGAGGTGGTGCGCGGCGCTCAGGAAATGACAATGAAAAATCGCCCCGGCACTGTGACCCATCCCATGCAGCTCGACACTCTCTGGATGGGCGTCACAAAATTGCTTGAGCTTGCCGGCCACGTACCAGGCCCCACCATCGACCGGATCGGCTGCCCGTTCGGCGC
>NZ_JBBWCB010000281.1:0-2080 GCF_039888995.1 Pseudomonas rossensis
GTTACCACTGTGACGGTCTTGCGGTTGAACTTCATGACGGTACCGGACAGGCGCTCACCACTGGGTGAGTCGAAGCTTACCCGTGCTCCTGGATGGAACTGCATCATCGATTTATGAGCTTCCAACGACTCCAGCATCTTCAGCCGTTCGATAATGTGATGATTCAATGTCACTAACTCATCGACACTCAGATGATCAATATTGATACTCATGATGCCCTCCAATTCCAGGGTAGTAGCGCTTCAACGTCTTCAACCGACTCAGCCTGCGGTAATCGCTCCAGTACATGGCGCAGCCACGTATAGGGCTCCTGGCCGTTTGCCTTGGCGGTCTCGACCAGACTGTAAATCTGCGCACTGGCTGCGGCGCCCTTGGGCGTATCGCTGAATAGCCATGCTTTGCGACCGATCACAAACGGTTTGATTGCTCTTTCGGCGGCATTGTTGTCGATTGGTAAAAAGCCAGCCTCTATATAACGCTCCAGCCGGCTCCAGTTACTGGCCAAATAACCCACGGCCTTGCCCAAGGCACTTTGTGATGTGACCTGGGGATGAGTTTTCTCCAGCCAGTTTTTTAACTGGCTGAGCACCGGCAAGCTCTGTTCCTGGCGACCGGCAAAACGCTGTTCATCGGTCATCTCTTTCAACCCACGCTCGATGCCGTACAACTTGTTGATCATCGTCAGCGCAACATCGGCTCGACCGGCTTTGCCCTTGGGCTGCACTTTTTGCGCATCGACAAACTTGCGCCGTACATGGGCCATGCAGGCCAAACGCTCGATACCCGGCTGCGCGCCCAAAGCGTTATAGCCGGCGTAATCATCGGTCATCAGATAGCCGCGATAGTCGGCGAGCAGCCGCAACGGCACCTCCTGCGCTCGGCTGGTGGTGTAGTCAAACAGGATGACTGGGCGCTCCGGTGGGCCACTGGCTTGTACCCACATCCAGGATTGGCTGGTCGGGTCTCGGTCTGGCTCTTTCAGCACCTGCACTCGCGTTTCATCGCAGTGAACAATCGGACTCTCCAGTAACCGATCACGCATCAGATTCAGCAGTGGCTGGAAGTGTTCGCAGCACTGGATCACCCAGCGCGCCAAGGTTTGACGCGGAATATCGACACCGTGACGAGCGAGGACTTTTTCGAAACGGTGCAGCGGCAGGCCATCGACGTACTTGGTGGTCAGCAGCATCGCCAATACGCTGGGGCTGGCCATGCTTTTTTCGATCAGTTGCGCGGGTTTGTCGGCGGTGACCGGTGCTGTTTCACAGCCTCGGCAGCCGTAGACCTTGCGGATATGTTTGATCACCCGGATCTGCATCGGCACGATCTCCAGCTGTTCGCTGGTTTCTTCACCGATGGCGTGTTTGCGGCAACCGCAAGCGCAGGTCAGTTCGTGCTCGGAGAGTTCGTGGATGACCTCGATGCGTGGCAAGTCAGCCGACAGTGGCTTGCGTTTGCCACGGCGCTTGGTCGGGGCGACAACTTCTCCGTCAGCTTCAACGTGCGCTGGCGTGTCGATACTTTCGGCTTCATTAAACAGCAGCAGTTGTGGCGTCGCCGGATCAGCGGTTTGCTCTGACTTGCGCCCGAACAGGCGCTGACGAAGTAGCGCATTCTCTTCTTCAAGAAGAACGACCTTCGACTGCATCTGAGCAAGTAATTGCTTGAGCGCAGCCAGGTCATCGGGAAGGTTGTCGGGCATGGAAATCATGGCCCGGATTATACCCAATCAAGCAACGAATCGCGGCGTCAAAACCTGATGAGGACGATTGCGCCAGAGATCAAAACCGTCGAGCAACCAGTTCAGCTCTTGTACCGTTAGCACGATCGCCTCGTCAGTGACGTCGGGCGAGGTTTTGAACCGTTCAGACTCTAGGCGCTTGAGCCAAAGGCAGAAGCCGTTGCGCTCCCAATAAAGGATTTTCACCCGACTACGGGGGCGATTCAGAAAGACGAAAAGCACGGGGTCGAATACCGCTACCTTGATATCCAGCTCGACCAGGGCCGCGAGGCCGTCGATGGATTTTCGGAAGTCCACGGGCTTGGGGTATAGGTACACTTTTTCGACTTTGGCGTCGGG
>NZ_JBBWCB010000282.1:0-2060 GCF_039888995.1 Pseudomonas rossensis
GTAACCGCTCCATGAACCCCACATTCAAAGCCAGCAGTTGATCCCCGAAGCTGTACTCCGTTTTCTCTCTGGAGCCAGCACGTCATGATGCGACCCGACGCTAAAGTCGAAAAAGTGTACCTCTACCCCAAGGCCGTGGACTTCCGAAAATCCATCGACGGCCTGGCCGCCTTGGTCGAGCTGGATATCAAGGTCGCGGTGTTCGACCCTGTGCTTTTCGTCTTTCTGAATCGCCACCGTAATCGAGTGAAAATCCTTTACTGGGAGCGCAACGGCTTCTGCCTTTGGCTCAAGCGCCTGGAATCCGAACGCTTCAAAACATCCCCCGACGCTACCGATGAAGCCATCGTATTAACTGTTCAGGAATTGAACTGGTTGCTCGACGGTTTTGACCTGTGGCGCAATCGCCCTCATCAGGTTTTGACTCCAAGATTCGTCGCCTGACGGGTATAATCCGGGGCATGATTTCGATCCCCGAACACCTTCCTGATGACCCAGAACTTCTCAAGCAAATGCTGCTTGATGCGTTCGATGCACTCGCTCGCCAGCAGGAAGTGGGTCAGGCTTACGAAACGCATATTGTTGACCTGAAGGAACAGATCAAGTTGTTACGCGACCGTTTGTTCGGTCGTAAATCCGAGCAAACAGTCGAGCCCAACACGCCGCAACTGGCCTTATTCAACGAACCCGAAAGCGAACCAATGCCCGTCGTCGGCGATGCCGATGAGGAAGTCGTTGCTCCAGTTCCGCGCCGTGGCAAGCGCAAGCCACTGTCGGCTGATCTGCCGCGTATTGAAGTCATCCACGAACTGCCTGAACACGAACTGACCTGTGCCTGCGGTTGCCGCAAGCATGTGATCAATGAAGAAACCAGCGAGCAGCTGGACATCGTGCCGATGCAGATCCGGGTGATCAAACACATCCGCAAAGTCTACGGTTGCCGCGGTTGTGAAACGGCTCCGGTCACCGCAGACAAACCCGCTCAGTTGATCGAGAAGAGCATGGCCAGCCCGAGCGTGCTGGCGATGCTGCTGACCACCAAGTATGTCGACGGCCTACCGCTGCACCGCTTCGAGACGGTACTCAGCCGGCATGGCATCGACATTCCACGCCAGACCTTGGCACGCTGGGTCATCCAGTGCGGCGAACACCTCCAGCCGCTGTTGAATTTGATGCGCGACCGGTTGCTGGAAAGCCCCGTCATTCACTGTGATGAAACCCGCGTCCAGGTACTTAAAGAACCGGATCGAGACCCGACTAGCCAATCCTGGATGTGGGTACAGGCCAGCGGGCCGCCGGATCGAAAAGTCGTGCTGTTCGACTACACCTCCAGCCGTGCGCAGGATGTGCCGTTGCGCCTGCTGGAAAGTTATCGCGGCTATGTCATGACCGACGATTACGCGGGATATAACGCGTTGGCGTTACAACCGGGCGTGGAGCGTCTGGCGTGTATGGCCCATGCCCGGCGCAAGTTCGTCGCTGCGCAAAAAGTGCAGCCCAAGGGCAAGACGGGACGTGCCGATATCGCGCTGGCGATGATCAACAAGCTGTACGGCATTGAGCGCGAACTCAAGGATGTCAGCGATGAACAGCGTTTTATTGAGCGTCATGAAAAGAGCCTGCCGATCCTGGCTCAGTTGAAAAGCTGGATGGATAAAACACAGCCTCAGGTGACGCCGCAAAGTGTGCTGGGCAAGGCCGTTAATTATCTGGCCAGCAACTGGAGCCGGCTGGAGCGTTACGTGGAGGCTGGCTTTTTACCGATCGACAACAACCCGGCAGAGCGTGCAATTAAACCGTTTGTGATCGGGCGCAAGGCATGGCTGTTCAGCGATACGCCCAAAGGCGCGACTGCCAGCGCCCAGATCTACAGCCTGGTCGAAACCGCGAAGGTCAACGGCCAAGAGCCCTATACGTGGCTGCGCCACGTACTGGAGCGACTGCCGCATGCGCAGTCAGTAACCGACTATGAAGCATTGCTGCCGTGGAACTGCTCACCGGAAATGCCACGGTAAACGGGAAGCGCATCTGACGGTAGGTGTGCTTCATGGATCGCATAC
>NZ_JBBWCB010000283.1:0-2058 GCF_039888995.1 Pseudomonas rossensis
TGCAGCCACTGCCCATCGGCAGCATCGGCAGCATCGGCGAGTTGTACATCGGCGGGGTCGGCGTGGCGCGCGGTTACCTGAAACGTGCGGACCTGACCGAGGAACGTTTCCTCGCCAGCCCGTTCATCGAAGGTGATCGCCTATACCGCACCGGCGACCGTTGCCGTTTCCTCGCCGATGGCAATATCGAATACCTCGGGCGACTCGACCATCAGGTGAAACTGCGCGGTCAGAGGATTGAGCTGGGAGAAATCGACGCTGAATTGCTGGCGCAAACCGGCGTTCGCGACGCTGCCACGTTGTTGCTTGATCAGCGTCTGGTGAGTTTCTGGTGTGGTGAAGCCGATGAAGCCGCACTGCGCGCGGCATTGAGCGACAACCTGCCCTCGCACATGCTGCCAAGCCTCTTGGTGCAACTCGACAGCCTGCCACTCAACAGCAACGGCAAGCTCGACCGCAAGGCCCTGGCTGCCATGGCATTGCCTGAAACCAAAAGCGACCAGCCGCGCACGGCGCCGCGCAACGCCACCGAAACGGTGCTCTGTGAGTTGTTCAGCGAAGTGCTGGAATGCCCGTTGGTGGGGATCGACGATCACTTCTTCCATCTCGGCGGCCATTCCTTGCTGGCCACGCGACTGGTCGCCCGGGTTCGTGAACGCCTTGGCGCCAGCCTGCCGCTGGCGCTGGTGTTCGCCCAGCCGACGGTGGCGGCGCTGGCCGGTCATCTGCGCGCGGCGATGCCGGGTGAACTGATCACCGCGCAGCCGCGCCCGGCACAGTTGCCGCTGGGCCTGGCGCAGCAACGGTTCTGGATGCTCAGCCGTCTGGTGCCGGATTCGCGTGAATATCACATGCCGTTCGCCCTGACCTTGCATGGCGAGCTTCAAGTTCAGGCCTTGCGCGAGGCATTCGAACAAGTCAGCGAGCGCCATTTGGTGCTGCGCAGCCGCATCGTTGAAGTTGAAGGCGAGCCGCAGTTACTGATCGACAATCAGGGCCCGGCGCTCGCGGTCACTTCGGTCACCACACAAGACTGGGCGGTGGCGTGCGCCGATGCTCAGAACGAGCTGATGGCACCGTTCGACCTGGCCACCGCCGCACCTTGGCGTGCACACCTGTTGCAACGTCAGGGCAGCGACGAAAGCCTGTTGCTGGTGTGCCTGCACCACAGCGCCACCGACGGTTGGGCGATGCAGTTGCTGATCGACGAATTGGCCCAGGCCTACAGCGCCGGCCTGAACGGACAGTCGCCTGCCTGGACCGCCCTGGACGTCGACTATGTTGATTTCGCCCTGTGGCAGCAGCACCCGGACACACAGGTTCGGCGCAATGACAGCCTGGATTACTGGAAAAATCACCTCGGCCAGGACGACTACCAACTCGATCTGCCTCTCGACCATCCACGCGGTGCCGAGGCGGATCGCCGCGCCAGGCAACTGACCATCAACCTCGGCGCCTCGCGTGCCGAAGCCATCCGCCAGTTCGCCCGCCAACGCGGCACCACCAGCTACGTGGTACTTGCGACGGCACTGAGTGCCTTGCTCGCACGCTACAGCGGTCAGCGTGAAATTCGCCTCGGCACCCCGGCCGATCAGCGCGATCAGCCGCAAACCCAGGCACTGCTGGCGTGTCTGGTGAATACGTTGGTGATTCGCAGTGAAGTCGATCAACAGGCCCCGGCCGAGCAGTTGCTGGCCAGCCTTGAAGCCGATTTGCGCGCCGCCCAGGCCCATGCCGACCTGCCGTTCGCCACATTGGTCGGCGCCGTGGCCCAGCGTCGCGACCTGAACCGCACGCCGCTGGGCCAGGTGATGTTCTCCCTTACCCACGGCCGCATGGACAGCAGCCAATGGCCAGGCCTGAACATCGAAGAGCAGACGCTGCCGGTGATCGACGCCAAGTTCGAACAGAGCTGGGAAGTCCAGGACGATGGCAGCGACATGATCCTCGCACTGGAATACCAGGCGGCGCTGTGTGACGAATTGACGATGCAGCGCTGGAGCGCGCAATGGTGCGCGTTGCTGGACGCACTGGTGGCGACGCCAGCCCGGACGCTGG
>NZ_JBBWCB010000284.1:0-1996 GCF_039888995.1 Pseudomonas rossensis
GTACAAATCCAGGGTGCTGGTGAGCAAGTTCCCGCCCTCCATCAATCGCGCGATGTTGAGACCCTGGCGCATGTTTTCCAGCAAATCCGCCGGCCAGGTGTCGGTGCCCAAGGCGAAGTTGATGCCCTTGGCTCGATAGCGACCGAAAGCGTTCATCGCCTCGCCGTCACGGGCAAACACCACCGGGCAATGCACCAGGCTCGCGCCGCCATCCACCACGCGTTGCAGATCGTCATCGCCTGAGGTGTAGAGGCCGTGGGGCAGCAGACTGCGCGGGGTCAGCAGGTCCAGTTGCTGCAACCAGGTCAGGGGTGACACGCCGCGCAGTTGCTCGACCATCGCCACCTCACCGAGCCCCTGGCAGCAATGCAAACGCATCGGCGCGTTCAGTTCCAGGCTGAGCGCGGCGGTGCGTTGCAGCAGGGCCGGGGTGCAGGTCTGGATGCGGTCCGGCAGCAGCGCGCCGCGAATCAAACCCTCGTGTGCACCGTCGAAATCATGGAAAAACCTAACAGCGGCATCGAGCCCGGCCATGCCTCGCGCCTCATCCCAGTGATGCCCGAGGCTTCCATCGGCGCGCCAGTAACTCATGCCGCTCATGTAGCAGGGGCCGAGGTAAGTCCGCAGCCCCAACTCGGCAGCCACACCGGCCACCGCAGAAAACTCGTCGTAGGTTTCGGCCCACTCGCGGTAATACATCGAGGTGATCGGCATGGCGGTGGTGATGCCGTTGCGGATCAGCTGGGTGAAGGCGTAGCGGTATTTGAAGACTTGTTCATCCGCGGTGTAACTCTCCCGCGGGCCGCTCGCCAGATAGTCCTCGGACCACATCCGGCCCATGTCGCGTTCATCGCCGTTGTCCAGCGTCAGCACCGTCGAATCAAGATCCCCGAGTGCATCCAGATCGATGAAGCCCGGACCGATCAACGCGTTGCCGTAATCGAACCACTGATCCACCGGCCCCGGATAGTCGCGCCCGACAAACACGATGCGCGAACCTTCGAACACCACTTCGCCGTCGCGCCACAGCACGTGTTGCGTGCCGTCGAATCCGACCACGCAACTGGCTTTCAAAGCGATCCGTTTCACAAGCGACTTTCCAGCAGTCGGCCACCGGAAGCGATCAACTCACCGCCGCGATAAACCTGTCGCACCGGCCGCGACACCACCGCCTCGCCCAGCGTCTGCACCGGCATCAGCAAAAAGTCCGCCGGCTGGCCGATCTCTAACCCATAACCTTCACAACCCAACGCCTGAGCGCCATTCACCGTCGCGGCTTCGAACGCCGCCGCCAGTTCATCGTCCTTGTTCAAGTCGAAACGAAAGGCCAGCAGCATCGCCCGTTCCAGCATGTCGCCGTTGCCCATGGGCGACCAGGCGTCGCGAATGCCGTCCGAACCCAGGCACACGTTCACCCCGGTCTCGCGCAACGCAAGGAACGGCGGCACCGCGCAATCGGCTGGCGCCGAACTCATCAGGGAAATTCCCAAGGCCGCCAAACGCTCCGCCACTGGTTTGACCTGGCTCCACGGCAACATTCCAAGGCAGTACGCGTGGCTGATCATCACCCGACCCTGACGCCCGAAGCGTTCGGTGTAGTCGGCGATCAGTGCGATCTGCCACAGGCCCAGTTCGCCCTTGTCGTGCAGGTGAATGTCGACGCCACGCTCGAATTCGCTGGCCAGCTTAAACACGAAGTCGAGCTGGGCGATGGGGTCGTTGTCGATGCCGCACGGGTCGAGGCCGCCGACGTTTTCCACGCCCAGGGCCATGGCTTCGCGCATCAGTTCGGCGGTGCCGGGGCGGCTGATCAGGCCGGTTTGCGGGAACACCACCAGTTGCAGGTCGATCAGGTCGCGGTAACGTTCGCGCAGTTGCTGCATGGCCTCGATATGGCGCAGGCCGAAGTCCGGGTCGATATCGACGTGACAACGCATCGTCAGCGAGCCACGGGCGATGCAGTTTTCCAGCAGTGCGCCGGCGCGTTGAGCGATGG
>NZ_JBBWCB010000285.1:0-1877 GCF_039888995.1 Pseudomonas rossensis
GGGGGATTCGTGGACTCATAAACACTCCATGATGAGTGGAAAAAGGTAAAAAAGAAAAACAGGCGCGCAGGTGGTGACGGTCATGGTTGGGTGGTTATAGGAACATAAGAGTTCCAACCGATGAATGTGGAAGCCATTCGGGACGCGTCGATGGCGTTCAAAAAGGCGCTGATCGAACGAGCCCTTGGTGCGGAGTTGGGGCACCACCTTGGCTATCCTCAGGGCGCGGAGCGTACTGAAGATTCAAGCAACCAGTGCAACGGCAAAAGCGGCAAGACCGTGCTCACCGATGACGGCCCGCTGCGCCTGGACATCCCTAGAGACCGCGATGGCAGCTTTGCTCCGATTCTGATCCCCAAGCACGAACGCCGTTTTACAGGCTTCGATGACAAGATCATTGCCATGCCCGCGGCATGACCGTTCGAGAGACTCGTGCATTTCTCTCAGAGCAATAAATGCAGGCTCATTCGCCATTAATCCCGATTCGCGGGCCGCGATAGACGCAATTAATTCCGGTCGAAAACCGCATTGATTGCAGGTCGGGAAGTTTTCGAATGCAGGTCGTTACACTTGTCGCCCAGAAGGCCCCCGCAGCACCATGTTGAAGGCATGGTTAATGGCCGCGCGCGTGCCTGGGTGGAGTCCGTGTTGCGTAATGGCCGTATTGACCGCCGCCTCCAACGCTGCTGGGCGCACTTCGCCCGCAGCAGGCGCCAGCGCTGGCCAGCGCAGATCCTGCTGCTCGAGGTGACACAGAAATCGTGAAATCTTATTGCGCTGTTGCCGGGAAAGGGTTGTGGGCAGTTGCGCCATCACGGCTTGGTGTTCGGGCCACGCAGGTATCAGGCGGACCCGACCGGAAGGCGCCAGCAGAACCAAGTTGAAGACGTGGTTAATGGCCGCGCGCGTGTTTGTCTCAAGTCCGTGTTGCGTAATGGCCGTATTGACCGCCGCCTCCAAGGCTGCTGGGCGCACTTCGCCCGCAGCCGGCGCCAGCGCTGACCAGCTCCGACCCTGCTGCTCGAGGTGACACAGAAATCGTGAAATCGTAGAGCGTTGTTGCGAGGAAAGGGTTGTGGGCAGTTGCGCCATCACGGCTTGGTGTTCGGACCACGCAGGTATCAGGTAGACCCGACCGGAAGGCCCCTGCAGAGCCACGTCGAAGGCGTGGTTAATGGCCGCGCGCGCGTTTGGCTGAAGTCCGTGTTGCGTAATGGCCGTATTGAGCGCCGCCTCCAGCGCTGCTGGGCGCACTTCGCCCGCAGCAGGCGCCAGCGCTGACCAGCTCCGACTCTGCTGCTCGAGGTGACACAGAAATCGTGAAATCGAAGAGCGTTGTTGCCGGGAAAGGGTTGTGGGCAGTTGCGCCATTACTGCTTGGTGTTCGGGTGACACAGGTATCAGGCGGACCACACCGAAAGGCCCCTGCAGAGCCAAGTTGAAGGCGTGGTTAATGGCCGCGCGCGTGCCTTTGTGGAGTCCGTGTTGTGTAATGGCCGTATTGACCGCAGCCTCCAACGCTGCTGGGCGCACTTCGCCCGCAACAGGCGCCAGCGCTGACCAGCTCAGACTTTGCTGCTCGAGGTGACACAGAAATCGTGAAATCCTAGAGCGATGATCCCGGAAAAGGGTTGTGGGCAGTTGCGCCATCACTGCTTGGTGTTCGGCCAGTAATGGTGTGGTTCGCCGCGTGGGGACGGGGGATTGTCTTATAGCGGTATAGGGGGAATATCTACCCGGCGCAGTGGCCGTCGCTCCTGTGCGCGAGGGACCGGCGCCGACCGTGGTGCTGTGCAGCGACTCATGGCCCTGACGGCGGGACGCGGAGGCGGCAGCCGTCATCTGCTCAAAACTGAAGCCTTGATCATCCCTCTCTC
>NZ_JBBWCB010000286.1:0-1846 GCF_039888995.1 Pseudomonas rossensis
GGCCATAAGCAGCCGCTGGACAGACTAGTGGCTAATAGGTAGCGTCGACCCTCTGCACTGAATCTTTCCCGTAGTTGAGTCGTCAGGCGTATTGGTTGGAGGAGTTGCAATGACAACAATCGATGTGAAATCCCGATTCGAAGCAAAGCTTCTCCGTCCGGCAAAGCCTGGTAATGATACGTCGTGGGCGTTTCTGGTACTGCCAGGAGACGCGAGTGAACAGCTTCCGAGGCGAGGAAGGACGACAGTTGAAGGCACAATCAATGCGCACCACTTCCAGGCAACCCTTGAGCCGGATGATTGGCTACGGGTCAGCAGAGAGTTACTCGAAGCCGCAGGCGCGGCTGTTGGGGACATCGTTACGCTGGAGCTAGCCTCTGTGAAGAAGGACCCCGAGCCTGACATCCCGGCAGATTTTCAGGAGGCACTGGCAGCCACTCCTGAGGCTCGTAAAGTCTGGAACAATACGACGACCATCGCACGAGTAGACTGGATTCACTGGATTACTTCAGCCAAGCAACTCAAGACCCGCGCAAAACGCTGTTTCGACCAGTCCGGTTACTACAGTAAGGCCTTCCGTGCGCCCGAGGCGGATAATTCT
Organism: Pseudomonas rossensis; assembly: GCF_039888995.1. Classification (NCBI taxonomy): domain Bacteria; kingdom Pseudomonadati; phylum Pseudomonadota; class Gammaproteobacteria; order Pseudomonadales; family Pseudomonadaceae; genus Pseudomonas; species Pseudomonas rossensis. The sequence goes on from NZ_JBBWCB010000286.1 coordinate 602, forward strand.
TAAATGGGGTATTAGATTCAAATCGTTCGGCTCGTTCACCGGGACCGACTAAGCTGGCCTTTTAGCTTGATTGTTATGAATGTCTGCAAAGGGTTGTGGATTTCGGTCAGTTACGACAGGCAGCAATCGGCTGTGGATTCAACCGGTCGGAGCAACACACCTAAATCCCGCTGTCTGCCGAAGACGTTCACGGCGCCGACGCCCTATTGCATCGGCCTCGCTGATCCCGTCTCGCACCACCCCGAATGCATGTAAGGTCAGGGTGCGCGGGCTGGCGACGTTGATTCCGTACGTTGCACTATCCGGCTAACGACGTTCAGGCCTCCCCGAGGGCTGCCCGCGTTGAGCGGGCATCGGAAATCATCCGAACTAATTCAGGCACCTGATTCAGGGTCACTCGCAGGCAACCCGCGAGCCTCCTTATCGTTTTCGTCCTGGTCGTTCATCTGTGGGTCGTTGTCTGGGTTATCGACGTGGCTGTTCGTACCAGCTTTTGGATGCTCACTCGATACCGAATTAGTAGCATCCACATCAGCCATATCAGCCATATCTGCATCGACAGGAGCTTCATCGTCGGTCGGTAATGGAACTTCGTACTGGTTCCAGCTCGGGTCGTGGCCAGTTTCGTTGTCCGTAGTGCGTGTTTCGCGTTGCTGCGATTTATTGCCTGGTGCGTTCTCGTTAATTTCCATGGTGGCTCTCCGACCTAATGCGCGTGATTTCCGTGCTTAAACATGAGAAGCGGTCGTGCGCTGCAAGTGCCTACCATCGGACAGACGGCGAACACAAAAAACCCGGCTTGCTGGCCGGGCTTTCTCTCCTATCGCATATCGTCTGATAGCGGTGTTATTTCATCTGCCTCTGGTGTAGTCCTCTCACCAGGTTCTTTCCAGTCTTCTGGGCGATCATCGCTGGGTTTTGTTAACGGATCGTATTTATTCGGATCGTCTGGATCTAGCGTCGGCTCATCTGAACCTGACTCAGGCTTGGATGGAACAGAACCTTGTGTTTGGTCTTGAAAACTCGAATCGGAAGACATACCCACCTCACCAATGAGGTCCAGCTTTTCTGGGCCGTAATAGTTTGAAGTTGGCAGGTGAAAAGTGTGCGACTGAGCAGATGAGCGGGCAGTAAAAAGCCGTTTGGGGTTGCACGGAATTGCCCCCAACTGCATCACCACTGACCAGTCATTTGCATCGGACTTGACCAGCGCACATGGGAATGACGATCGGCAGAGAACGGCCA
>NZ_JBBWCB010000287.1:0-1829 GCF_039888995.1 Pseudomonas rossensis
GTATTCGCTTTCAATAAATATTCTTATCGTCGCGATCATTGCGTTTGGATGACAAGGGAACAGTACATCCGGGCACAACTGGCCGAAATAAAAGATCGCTATCGTCTGATTCCTTGGCGGACGGCTTCACGGCCTCTGATTTAATTTTTGCACTCCGCCAACACCACTTTGCAGGTATTGGGCGTGCCACCGGATCGGCCGGCATAGAGTATGCAATTATCCAGGGATTTTTTGCGAGCCATGTTCAAGGTGGAGCCCCACGCCAGGCCGCCCTCGCCGGCAGTGGGTAGCGCTTTTGCATAGCAGCTGCCGCCTATGCTTGAGGCTGAGTAGCGAGCTGTCGCAGCTTTGCCTGCACATCCCGCTGCCAGCGCCAGGTTGATGGCGAGCAGGGAGGGCAGGACCCATGACGAGCATTGGCGTGCTGTTTTTCCGGTCATCCCATTTCCCCTGTATCAAGAGGTTAGAGGCATGTTTGTGGTCGTGCTTCATTCAGATTAGACGGTGTTGTGCCTGCCCCTGGGTCGGTTTAGCGGAATTAGCGCATTTGGGTCATTCTTGCTGACAGCCGGAGTAAACCGTACGACAGCGAGCGGCGATCCGTTTGCGCACAGCGTGGCCTTCCGGCAGCTATTGCCAAAAGCTACCAGTCCAGAATTCTCCCGCAACAACACCGCTCGCTGGACGCCATAACCGCGCCTATGGCATCGTCGAAAAAATACGCCATGTAGTAAACAGGATAAAAATAATGGAGGAGGGTGATGAGGTCGGCGCCAAGGCGTCGATGGCCACGCTGACAGCGTTCAATCGTTGCGTGTTGCACCTGGGGCGGCTTGCTCGAGATCGCGGCGCCTCCCAATTCATCGCCGACGGCTTGCAGGCCTTCCGCCAACTGGTGCCCTTCGCTTCGGCATGGTGGGGCGAGATGTCGACGTCAGGCGCCAGCACACCCCCTCAAAGCTGGATGCACGGGCGGATCAATCTGCCCGAGTCATTTGCCGTCGAATGGCACAAGAGTGCGGGTGACGACAAATTCTCCCATGACACTTTGAGTCGACCCGGTGAGGTGGTGCGCGACAGCGGGTTCACCGACCCTAATGAAGAAGTGGACGCGTTCGCTCGGCGCCACGACCTCTACCACGTGATGTGCATCACCTTCGAGTTACCCGAAAGCGGCTTGATGTTCTTCGTCTGTCTCTACCGTGGCGGTGATGCTTGTGCGTTCAATGACAGTGAGGACGGGTTGTTTTCGGCGTTCTGCGACCATCTGCTGCAGCTGTGGCGGTTCCAGGTGCAGGACATGATTCGCTTCGACACGGGCAGCGGGGCGACTGACTTCGGGGTCGCCCGGATGGACGGCAGTCTGCTGTACGTCGGCGCAAGTCTATGCGCCGCCATTCAGCGCGAGTTGCCCGGCTGGAGTGGTTCAATGCTTCCCGTTGATGTAATCGCGCAACTGCAAAAAGCGCCGTGTGTGATTCGCCTCGGTCGTTGTGCGTTGACGCTGAGTCCTAACGCCGAGCACGTCATCCTGTCACTCGAAACACAGGCGCGCGGGGCGGTGCTGGCGCCACGGGAGCGCACGGCTGCGATGCTGTTCGCCGCCGGCCATTCCTATAAGGAAATTGCCAAGATCCTTGCACTGAGTCCGGCCACAGTGCGCACCTATCTGCGCAACTGCTACTTGCAGCTCGGCGTGAAGAGCAAAGTGGAACTGGGTTCTGTCCTGCGATCATCGACCTCGCTTGCGGAAACTGCACGTCGTAATTAAGCAGCGCCATAACGCATACCTTGTAGCAGCTGCCGAAGGCTGCGTTCGGCTGCGCAGC
>NZ_JBBWCB010000288.1:0-1822 GCF_039888995.1 Pseudomonas rossensis
CTCTAAGTAGCTTGGCCTGCAAATTGAACGGCATGCTGTCAATTTCATCGATATATAACGTGCCGCCCTGCGCGGCCTCGATGTAACCCATGCGAGAACGTTCAGCGCCGGTGTAGGCGCCGCTGACCACACCGAACAGCTCGCTTTTGATAGCGGCGCTGCTGATAGCCACCAGTCGGCCTTTTCTGCCAGACAAGGTATGGATTCGCTGTGCAAGGGTGTCCTTCCCTGTCCCGGTCTCTCCGAAGAGCAGCACATCAATACCCAGCTGCGAAATATTCTGAGCATTGATCTCGGTGGCGGGCACATTGTTACCATCTTCCCATTCAATCATCCACGACCTCTTATGCGTTGGTATTATCTGTTGGCGTCAATACACACCGTTAAGAACAAAAGCCCAGAGTGTAGGCGATGCGAATGGATTGGGTAATCCCTCAGCTTTACTTAACCATTCATTCGTTCTAAAATTTCTTCGGCGCGCCGTATGAGTCTTTCAAACAACGCTATCAAATACGACGAGTCGAGTTGACTCAGACGCTCCTGTGTCCAGAGAATGATTTTTTTCTCATCCGCCGATGCACTGATTTGGATGTGGGGGAACTCACAGAATAAGTCTTCTTCCAGCAGGCGCAATAACTGCTCAGCGTCTTTTAAATCGACAACCCCCAAATTCACTAACCCGACGATCTTTGCTTAGAGGCTGAATGATGCCTCAGTTAAGACTCCTTGCATTGCGGCTTCGTTATCCGCGTGTTTTTCATTCATGGGCGTGGCCCGCGAAGCCGACGCAGCCGACAGGTTGCGAAATGTTGAGCAAAGGAATCATTGGCGTACCAAGTCCAGGGAAGTGCTGCGTAGGTGGTTATTGAGCGTGAATAGGTTCCCTCACGGCCCTCGCTGCACCTAACTACAAGAGGTTGAAGCAATGGCATGTTCATTCCCTGTAAGCAAATGTCATACGGCGGATGGAACCGAAACCTCTATCACTCCCACTCATCAACATATTCCTGGTTTGACAAGAGAAAAAATTATGGAAGGTATCCATCTACCTCATCACTTGGATCAATGGGGCCTTCAAATGTTCCAACCATGATTGAAACGCCGCGCAGTCGCTCAGTTTCAAGTCGCTCGACGAGACTAGAGCATGTAGCTCGGTGTAACTTTCATGACGAGGTCCAAGTTCGCCGTTAGTTGGACACAATCGGTAGCCAGGCTGAACAAAATTATATTTAACAAAGCACGAGTCTGTTAAAAAATGCGCCGGGTCGAAAAATAGTGAATTCTCCTAAGTTGCAGAAACAAACCCTGCAGCATGCTAGTGACTATTTAAGGAAACATTACACGCCCAGGGCTGAGTTTGAAGAGCTTTCTAGCACATTGTTTTTTTACATCCGACCCTCTGCACCTTACTGCGCGGTTCTCCAACAGCCCCGCTGTGAGGACTTCCTATTTCTTCTCGAGGATTTCTCATGACCACTCAGGATACTGCTCAACGTCCTGCTCTGCGTTCGCAACGGATCAACCTGTTCACCCACTCGCCCCGTACCAAACCCCAGTCAAAGCCCTCTCAGGGATATTGATCTTGTAGGCGTTGGCGAAGCCCGCGATCGTCTGATCAAAAAAACTCCGATGCCCCAAAAAGATCGCAGTCTTCGGCGGCCCCACACATGACCCGAAACCCTCCAACATCATCCCAACTCAGCCGCATTCTCTTCGGCCTCCTGGCCTACGTCAGCCTGGGCATCGGTCTGATCGCTATCGTCGTACCCGGCTTGCCGACCACCGAGTTCATTCTGCTGGCCGCCTGGGCCGCGACTAAAAG
>NZ_JBBWCB010000289.1:0-1769 GCF_039888995.1 Pseudomonas rossensis
TCGCGACATGTTCACGAGCGTGGTCTTCGATGATTTCATCCATCAGCCCATTGATCGCGCCACGGGTCGAAGCGACCAAAAGCAAGGTTTTTGAGCAGTCATCATCAGAGTCGAGCGCTCGCTCAATTGCCTGGATTTGCCCGGCGATGCGTTTTACGCGCTTAAGAAGATTGTCTTTGCTCGATCTCACATGACCCATACCATACCCCCCCTACCTATAATGAAAGTATGATCACACGTTCCAACTAGCCATACAAGCCAGGGAGGAAATACATCCGACCGGCAGCGTCGCAGCATTTGAATGCTGCAATCGAAACATTGAGCACGTCGCCTCGCCGTACAGAACCAATACAAACCGGCGGGCGGGCCCGCACTTCAATAATTCGATAGATGGCGTAGCGCCTATTTCTTGAGCTGCCATGGACTATGATTTAGGATCGAACCGTATCCCCCCAGGGGGGATATTCGCACTGAACAGAGACGAAACCAGCTGATTGCGTCTCTTCGTGAAAAGTTAGGTAACCGCCTGGTCACGCACTTCGCCACCTGAGATCTTCCATGCTGAAAATCCTAGCCAACCGAACCTACCGTCATCTCTTTCTCGCCCAAGTAATCGCGCTCGTAGGGACTGGACTCGCCACTGTCGCGCTGGGCCTGCTGGCGTTCGACCTTGCGAGCGCCCAAGCAGGTGCTGTCCTCGGTACAGCGCTGGCGATCAAAATGACGGCCTACATTGGCGTTGCACCGATCGCAGCGGCTTTTGCTGAACGTCTACCCCGTCGAGCGATGCTGGTCTCGCTGGATCTGGTGCGAGCACTGGTCGCGCTCGCTCTGCCATTTGTGACGGAAGTCTGGCAGATCTACGTGCTGATTTTTGTTCTCCAGTCAGCCTCGGCGGCGTTCACCCCGACATTTCAGGCAACCATTCCAGACATCCTGCCGGATGAAGACGACTACACCCGCGCCTTGTCGCTATCACGTCTCGCCTATGATCTTGAAAGTGTCGCCAGCCCTATGCTCGCCGCCGCGTTGCTGACCGTTATCAGCTTCCATAATCTGTTCGCCGGCACTGTCATCGGTTTCCTCGCTTCAGCGGCCCTGGTCGCCACAGTGGTGCTGCCAAAGGCGAAGCCGACGCCACGACGCAGCATCTACGAACGAACTACCCGTGGCATGCGCATATTCCTGGCCACCCCTCGCCTACGGGGGCTGCTGGCTCTTAATCTGACAGTGGCCGCTGCCAGTGCCATGGTCATCGTCAATACGGTGGTGCTGGTGCAGTCGCACTTCGCTCTGCCTCAGAGTTCTACAGCATTGGCGCTGGCTGCGTTTGGTGGCGGCTCGATGGTCGCGGCCTTGGTCTTGCCTCGGTTGTTAAAAAACATCAAAGACCGAACGGCCATGCTGTTTGGTGGAGGAATACTGGTTGCGGGTTTAGCGGTTGGTATCAACCTGACCACCTATAACATCCTGTTGCCGCTGTGGGTGGTGCTCGGGGTGGGCTACTCCCTGGCCCAGACTCCGAGCGGTCGACTGTTGCGTCGCTCGGCGCATGCCGAAGATCGCCCGGCGTTGTTTGCCGCCCAATTTGCTCTATCCCATGCCTGCTGGTTGATTACCTACCCATTGGCAGGATGGCTGGGTGCCAATATCAGCCTCACTGCGTCGTTTATAGGACTCGCCGTCGTGGCCGGTAGTGCGCTAGTGGTCAGCATCGTAATCTGGCGTCCAGCTCATGACCAAGAGTCGATCAAGCATACCCATAAGGG
>NZ_JBBWCB010000290.1:0-1697 GCF_039888995.1 Pseudomonas rossensis
GGGATTGATCAATCGAAGTATGCTTTTTCATGGACTCGCCCTCGCTGTCGTTGGCTGATTAGACTGCCACCGTGGCGCATTGACGCCTCGGCTTGGGCGAGTCCATCCAATTACAGGGGTTGTGTTCGTGGCGGTTATTTGGGGGCGGGTGTCGCTATCCATTGGCCCAGAACTTTTTGGTAGTTGCCTGTGACTTTGGCCAGGTGCAACCACTGATCGACGTACAACTTCCAAGTCATGTCATCACGCGGTAGCAAGTAAGCCTTTTCGCCGTATTGCATGAATTGCTTCGGGTTCACCGCGCACAGACCGGGTTTGAGTTTCTGCTGATACAGCGCTTCCGAAGCATCGGTGATCATCACGTCAGCCTTCTTGTCCAGCAGCTCCTGGAAGATGGTCACGTTGTCATGAAGCCGCAATTGCGCCTTGGGTAGAAAGGCGTGAACAAAGGCTTCGTTGGTGCCGCCGGCCGGTTCGACCAAACGAACCGAAGGCTGGTTGATTTGCTCGACGGTCTGGTACAACGCCTGCTCTTCGCAGCGCACCAGCGGGATTTTGCCGTCGACGTCCAGCGTGGTGCTGAAGAAGGCCTTTTTCTGGCGCTCCAGCGTGACCGAGATGCCGCCGACGCCGATGTCGCATTTGCCCGCGAGCATGTCGGGCATCAGGGTTTTCCAGGTGGTCTGCACCCATTCGACCTTGACGCCCAGGCTGTCGGCCAGCGAGCGGGCCATGGCGATGTCGATGCCCGAGTATTCGCCGTCCTCGGCTTTGACGGTGTAGGGTTTGTAGTCGCCTGTTGTGCACACGCGCAGTTGGCCCTGTTGGATGACGCTGTCCAGATGCGATTGCTCTGCCTGAGCGCCAAACGATAGAGCGAGCAGGCCACCGAGCATCATTGTGCTTTTCAGGTTGTTCATTGTTATCCGGCTTCCATGATGGAGTGGGGGCTGAGAGTACTTACTTTCTGCTGCACCGCTCAACTTCATCCTCGCCGGGGCGGACTCAGTGACAACAGCAACTTGAACCACCGCAGCCAGACTTTTTCTTTACGCCTTCATGTTTGTCTTCTGCCCGCACGCTTGCCGGATACCCTGCCTCCTTCAGTGTCGATAACAGTACATAGCTCTCGGCATCCCCAGTCACCTTGACCCGACCGGACGCCAGATCGACAGTCACTTCACCCACCCCTGCGAGCGGTTGCAACGCGGCGTTGATGTGTTTGACGCAACTCCCGCAGCTCATGCCTTCGACTTGCAGTTCAGTACTGTTCATTACGTAAACCTCTTTTACTGTGAGTGGCAGGTGGTGTGATGACGTGGATCGATCGTTGACCCTGCCACGATGGCAAGGTCAAGCGCTTCTTTAAGGGCGTTAGTTGTTCATCGGCATCTTCATCATGCTCGACTGCTGATCCATCATTTTCATCATCATGCCCATCATCTGGTCTGAGTGGTCCTTGCCGCCGGACATGCCTTTACCCATTCCCATGCCTTGGCAATGGTTGTGCATCATGCTCATGCTGTCCTTCATCGTGGCCATGCCTTCTTGCATGGCGGCCTGGCGTTCGGCCGGGGTTTTGGCGGCGATCATTTTTTCGTGGGCCGCCTGCATTTTTTCCATCTGTTCGCTCATGGCCTTGTCTTGCGCGGTGGCGGTGGCGGTGGCGGTGGCAGCGGTGGCAGCGGTGGTCGGGG
>NZ_JBBWCB010000030.1:0-54001 GCF_039888995.1 Pseudomonas rossensis
AATTCGGGCTGGCCTTGAGGATTTGCTCCACGGCATCCAGCGCCAAAAGGCAGCCCGTCGGTGCGTTCGGATTCGGGAAGATGATCCCGCCGTTCGGCTTGGCGTAGTCTGCCGGGTTGATCTGGAACTGCTCGTCCAGCGGCACCGCGTCGAAGGCGATGCCGTACAACCCGCAGTAAACCGGATAGAAGCTGTAGCTGATGTCCGGGAACAGCAGCGGCAGATCGTGTTGCAGCAAACCGTGAAAGATGTGCGCCAGGACTTCATCGGAACCGTTGCCGAGAAACACCTGATTGCTCTGCACGCCGTAGTACTTGGCGACTGCTTGCTTGAGCACATCACTGTTCGGGTCCGGGTACAGACGCAAATTGTCGTTCAGTTCGGTCTGCATCGCCGCCAAGGCTTTTGGCGATGGACCGTACGGGTTTTCGTTGGTGTTGAGCTTCACCAGCTTCGCCAGTTTCGGCTGCTCGCCCGGTACATAAGGCACCAGATTCTTGACGAACGGGCTCCAGAATTTACTCATGTTCAGTTCCCCTGCCCTTGTGAAAAGTCTTCGTCAAGGATGCGGTATTCGGCACTCCGCGCGTGAGCGGTCAGCGACTCGCCACGGGCCAGCACGGAAGCAGTTTTGCCCAGTTCCGACGCACCCTGCTCGGAGCAGAAGATGATCGACGAACGCTTCTGGAAGTCGTACACACCCAGCGGCGAGGAGAAACGCGCGGTGCCGGAGGTTGGCAACACGTGGTTGGGACCTGCGCAGTAGTCGCCCAAGGCTTCGGAGGTGTGACGGCCCATGAAGATCGCGCCAGCGTGGCGAATCTTCGGCAGCCAGGCCTGCGGATCAGCGACGGACAACTCAAGGTGTTCCGGCGCGATGCGGTTGGCCACTTCGATGGCTTGGTCCATGTCGCGGACCTTGATCAGCGCACCACGGCCATTGATCGACGTTTCGATGATCTCGGCGCGTTCCATGGTCGGCAGCAGTTTGGCAATGCTGGCGGCGACCTTGTCGAGGAACTCGGCGTCCGGGCTGACCAGAATCGCCTGGGCATCTTCGTCGTGCTCAGCCTGGGAGAACAGGTCCATGGCGATCCAGTCCGGATCAGTCAGGCCGTCGCAGACCACGAGGATTTCGGATGGGCCGGCGATCATGTCGATGCCGACCTGGCCGAACACGTGGCGCTTGGCGGTGGCGACATAGATGTTGCCCGGACCGACCACCTTGTCGACCTTCGGCACACTTTCGGTGCCGTAAGCCAGCGCGGCGACCGCTTGAGCGCCGCCAATGGTGAACACGCGGTCGACGCCGGCGATGCAGGCTGCGGCCAGCACCAGCTCGTTGATTTCGCCACGAGGCGTCGGCACCACCATGACCACTTCGGTCACACCGGCCACCTTGGCCGGAATCGCGTTCATCAGTACCGAGGACGGATAAGACGCCTTGCCGCCCGGTACATACAGGCCGGCGCGATCCAGCGGCGTAACTTTCTGGCCCAGCACGGTGCCGTCGGCTTCGGTGTAGCTCCAGGAATCCTGTTTCTGTTTCTCGTGGTAGCTGCGTACTCGGGACGCGGCTTTTTCCAGCGCTTCACGCTGAGGCACGGTGATTCGGGTCAGGGCCAGTTCCAGGCGCTCACGAGGCAGGATCAGTTCCGCCATGGACGCGACCTGCAGGCCGTCGAACTTCTGGGTGAATTCCACCAGCGCCGCATCGCCACGCTCGCGCACGGCCTTGATGATGTCCAGCACCCGCTGATTGACCGAGTCGTCAGACACACTTTCCCAGCTCAGCAGATGATCCAGATGATGTGCGAAATCCGGGTCAGCAGCGTTGAGTCGGCGAATTGCAGTCGGTGCGGTCATAGCGAGAGCCTCATAGAATTGGCAAAAACTCAGGCGCCCTAACTTAGCAGTCGTTTCCGCTTGGGCACCTGAGAATTCTGGCTATGAGGCGGATAGACGGGCGCGGTTTATGGCCGCGCGGGTGAGTCAGCCGCGGTGTCGAGACTCCACTGCCTTGCGCAGGGTGTCGATCAACGCCTGGATACGGGCGTGCTGCATTTTCATCGAAGCTTTGTTGACGATCAGCCGGGAGCTGATGTCGGCAATGAAATCCTGGGGTTCCAGGCCATTGGCGCGCAGGGTGTTGCCGGTGTCGACCACGTCTATGATCTTGTCTGCCAGACCGATCAGCGGCGCCAGTTCCATCGAGCCATAGAGCTTGATGATGTCGACCTGACGGCCCTGTTCGGCGTAGTAGCGCTTGGCAACGTTGACGAACTTGGTCGCCACACGCAGGCGGCCCTTGGGCTCGACATCGCCGACACGGCCGGCGGTCATCAGCTTGCAGAGGGCAATTCGCAGGTCCAACGGCTCGTACAAACCCTGGCCGCCATATTCCATCAGCACATCTTTACCGGCGACGCCCAGGTCAGCGGCACCATGTTCGACGTAAGTCGGCACATCGGTGGCGCGCACGATCAGCAGACGTACATCAGCCTGAGTCGTGGGGATGATCAGCTTGCGGCTCTTGTCCGGATTCTCGGTCGGCACGATGCCCGCTTCAGCCAGAAGCGGCAGGGTGTCGTCAAGGATGCGGCCCTTGGACAGTGCGATGGTCAACATGGGAAACGTCAGTCCTTATCAGGCTACTGATGCCCGGTCGCAAATGGCGCCGGACACACTTCGAGGGCTTTCTCAATAATGAAAAGACACCCTCGACTTGAAACGAAACCAACGGGCACGTCCCTGTGCCCATGCAACAGAAACTAGCCCGGTACGCGGCGGATCTTGGCGCCGAGCATCTGCAGTTTCTCTTCGATGCACTCGTAACCACGGTCGATGTGGTAGATGCGGTCGATCAGGGTGTCACCCTCAGCGATCAACGCCGAGATCACCAGGCTGGCCGAAGCACGCAGGTCGGTGGCCATGACTGGCGCGCCCTTGAGCTTTTCGGTACCGGTGACGATGGCAGTGTTGCCTTCGACCTGGATCTTGGCGCCCATGCGGTGCAGTTCGTAAACGTGCATGAAGCGGTTTTCGAAGATCGTCTCGATCACAGCACCAGTGCCTTCGGCAATGGCGTTGAGGGAGATGAACTGCGCTTGCATGTCGGTCGGGAATGCCGGGTACGGAGCGGTGCGCACGTTAACGGCTTTTGGCCGCTTGCCGTGCATGTTCAGCTCGATCCAGTCTTCGCCGCAGGTGATTTCGGCACCCGATTCCTTGAGTTTCTCAAGAACGGCTTCGAGGATGGTCGGATCGGTGTCCTTGACCTTCACACGACCGCCGGTCACAGCAGCTGCGACCAGGTAAGTGCCGGTCTCGATACGGTCAGGCATCACTTTGTAAGTGGTCGGGTGCAGACGCTCGACGCCATCGATGGTGATGGTGTCAGTGCCGGCGCCAGTGATCTTGGCGCCCATGGCGATCAGGAAGTTCGCCAGGTCGATGACTTCAGGCTCGCGAGCGGCGTTTGCCAGAACGCTGCGGCCCTTGGCCAGAGCGGCCGCCATCATGATGTTTTCGGTACCGGTCACACTGACGGTGTCGAAGAAGAAGTGCGCACCGCGCAGGCCACCTTCAGGCGCCTTGGCCTTGATGTAGCCGCCTTCGACGTCGATGACCGCACCCATGGCTTCGAGGCCACGAATGTGCAGGTCAACCGGACGCGAACCAATGGCGCAACCGCCAGGCAGTGCGACTTCGGCTTCACCAAAACGCGCAACCATCGGGCCCAGCACCAGGATCGACGCACGCATGGTTTTCACCAGTTCGTACGGAGCGATCAGGGTCTTGATGGTGCGCGGGTCGATTTCGACGCTGAGTTTCTCGTCGATCACCGGCTCGATGCCCATACGACCGAACAGCTCGATCATGGTGGTGATGTCGTGCAGGTGCGGCAGGTTGGCAACAGTCACCGGGCCATCGCACAGCAAGGTTGCAGCCAGGATCGGCAGGGCAGAGTTCTTTGCCCCGGAGATGCGGATTTCGCCATCAAGACGAACGCCACCGGTAATTATCAATTTATCCATAAGAATCTCGACGCCCTTGGGCTCAGGTGCGCTCGGCCCAGGCCGCGCTGCTGAAAAATTTCATAGTGACCGCATGGATGCTGCCATCGGTGATCCATGGGTTCAAATGGGCATAGATCTGCTGCTGACGCTTCACCGGGCTCAACGCCGCCAGTTCATCGCTAATCACGTTCAGCTGAAAGTTGCAGCCTTCGCCCTCGACTTCTACTAGGGTTCCTGGCAGCTTTCCTTCAAGGAAGCTCTTCACTTCTACGGCCTGCATGCTCAACCTCAATCGGCGCCCTGTGCGCGCGGGTCGGACATCATACAAAAAAGCCCCGCGCCTGCGAACCCCGCGAAGCAGGACTCTGACGGGGGGCTTCTTCATAGATGCGGTTAGGGATGCGCCAACAGCTCGGTCAATTCGCTGACCTGAGCGATTTCGCGCATGTCTTCTGGCATCCCGCGGATGCTCAGCGCCTTGCCGGCCGCCTCTGCATCACGCATGAAGCACAGCAGCAGCGACAAGCCGACACTGCTGGATTTCAACACTGCCGAGCAATCGACCACCAGTGCAGCGGCCTTGCTGGAGTTGATCAGCGCCTGCCCCTGCTTGCGCAAGCCAGGGCCGGTGCGGTAATCCAGCATGCCGCTAAGCGCCAGCTCGCCGGATTCGCTCATGCGAATGGCCGACACACTCATTGAGCTTGCGTCTCAGTGGTTTGCTTCTGGCTGGTTTCCTTGGCTTTGGCGACTTCCCCGGCCCAACCATTGATGGTCTTGTCCAGGTCGTTACCATTGCGCTGCATCGCATCAGCGAACTGATCACGGAACAACTTGCCGATGTTAATGCCGTTGATGATTACGTTACGCAGTTTCCACTCGCCACTGATCTTTTCGAGTGTGTAAGACACAGGAAAGATCGCACCGTTGGCACCCTTGACCGTCATGGCAACGCTTGTACGGTCTCCCGACTCATCCTTGGCAGGGTCGACGACGATCCCCTGATTGTTGTACTCGAGCAAAGCGTTGCCATAAAACTGGAACAGACCCTTTTTGAAATTTTCTTCAAAGGTCTTCATCTGCGCAGGCGTGGCTTTGCGTGAATACTTGACCGTCATGATGCTTTTGGAAATGCCTTCGGCATCCACCACAGGCCCGACGATGGTGTTCAGCGCGGTATAAAAATCTTGCGGATCTTGTTTGTACTTTTCTTTGTTGGCGGCAAGATCCGCCAGCAACCGGGTCGTGGTGTCCTGTACCAGATCGTGCGCCGAAGGCGCCGCCACGGCGTTAGCCACCAACGGCAGGGCTGCGAGTAATACCAACAGGCCACGTCGCAAGGTAGAGATCATTCAAAAGCTCCTCATTTGGCGTCTTTGCTTACGGTATTGAGCAGAAATTTACCGATCAGGTCCTCAAGCACCAACGACGACTGCGTGTCGTGGATGGTTGAACCATCCTTGAGCAAGGTTTCTTCCCCGCCCACGCTGATACCGATGTACTTCTCGCCCAACAGACCAGCGGTCAGGATAGATGCAGTGGAGTCAGTCGGCAGGTTATCTACGCGCTTTTCCAGCTGCATGGTCACTCGACCGGTGAAACTGTCGCGGTCCAGATCGATCGCCGTGACCTTGCCGATGGTCACACCGGCCATGGTCACTTTAGCTCTGACAGTCAAACCGGCGATATTGTCGAAATACGCGTAAGTTTTATAAGTATCGGTGGTTGCGCTCGGGGACAGGCCACTCACCCGCAACGCCAGCAACAGCAAAGCCAGGATGCCAGCCAGCAAGAAAAGGCCGACACCGATTTCCAGGGTGCGGTTTTGCATCAGAAATCTCCAAACATCAAGGCGGTCAGAATAAAGTCCAGGCCGAGTACGGCCAAAGAGGCATACACCACGGTCTTGGTAGTGGCACGACTGATCCCCTCGGAAGTGGGCTCGCAGTCATAGCCTTGGAATACGGCGATCCAGGTCACGACAAAGGCGAAAACAATGCTTTTGATGATGCCGTTGAGCACATCGTCAGCAAAGGTCACGCTGTTCTGCATATTCGACCAGTAGGAACCTTCATAGACGCCCAGCCAGTCGACGGCCACCCATGAACCACCCCAGATGCCCACCACGCTGAAGATTATCGCCAGCACAGGAAGGGAAATGAAGCCGGCCCACAGGCGGGGGGCAATGATGTACTTGAGCGGGTCAACACCAATCATTTCCAGACTGGACAACTGCTCGGTGGACTTCATGTTGCCGATTTCGGCAGTCAATGCCGAACCGGCGCGCCCGGCGAATAACAACGCCGTGACCACGGGCCCCAGTTCGCGCAACAGCGTCAGGGCAACCATCTGGCCGACCGCCTGCTCCGAACCGTAGCTGGATAGAATATTAAAGCCTTGCAGCGCCAGCACCATGCCGATGAATACCCCGGAGACCACGATGATCACCAGGGACATTACGCCCACCGAATGCAGTTGCTTGATCAGCAAGCCAAAACCGCCGCCAATGCCGCCACGGCCAAGCAAGGCATGAAACAGGAATATCGCCGAACGGCCGAACACCCCCAGCACGTCAATGCCAGAGTGGCCGAACCGGCGAACCCGTTCTATTAGTGAAATCTTGCGCATCAACGCTGCCCCAGAAGATCTGCGCGGTAATCCGTCGCTGGAAAGTGATAGGCGACCGGACCGTCAGGCTCGCCTGTCATGAATTGACGGATGCGTGGCTCCTGCGAGTTCATCAACTCCTCGGGAGTGCCCTGCCCCAACACCTGGCCTTCGCCGACGACATAGATGTAATCGGCGATGCTCGCGGTCTCGGCCAGGTCGTGGGAGACCACGATACTGGTGATGCCCAGCGCATCGTTGAGCAGGCGAATCAGGCGCACCAGTACGCCCATGGCGATGGGGTCCTGGCCGACAAAGGGCTCGTCATACATGAGGATTTGCGGATCGAGGGCAATCGCCCGGGCCAGAGCGACACGACGTTTCATGCCGCCGGACAACTCGTCAGGCATCAGGTCGATGGCGCCACGCAAGCCCACGGCCTGCAATTTGAGCAGGACAATGTCCCGGATCATCTCTTCCGGCAGTTCGGTATGAACGCGCAGCGGAAAGGCGACGTTCTCGAACACATCGAGATCGGTGAACAGTGCACCACTCTGAAACAGCACGCCCATGTGCTTTCGCGCATCGAACAGATCACTGCGCGACAGTTTCGGCAGGTTCTGTCCATTGACCCAGACTTCGCCTTTGGTGGGCCGCAACTGTGCGCCCATCAGCCGCAACAGCGTAGTCTTGCCACACCCGGAAGGCCCCATGATGCCGGTGACCTTGCCGCGCGGGATACGTATATCGACGTTATTGAAAATGCTGCGCGTTCCGCGCTTGAAGGTCAGTCCCTTCAGCTCGACCGCGTAGGCTTTATCGGCACTCATCTAAACTCCTTGCGATGCAGCCTCTCACTCGGACGCCTGACTTTCTGGCGAAAGCACATACCTCCCGGGCAGGCCGAACTGGCGGCGAACTATATCACTGCAAAGGCCAAGCGCCCAAGGCCCAAGCCGGGCCATGTTGAGGAACATGACGGGGTAAAAGCTTCTATTTAGGGGTATTCGGTAACATGGAATGACAAAGCGCGACGAACTTGCGTGAGGGTTTCGATCATTACCGTTATAATCGCCGCCTTTTCATCAGGCTATACGATTTCTGACATGAGCCAATCCAGCGACCTGATTCAATCAGCACAACGCACCATCCGCCTCGAACTGGAAGCCGTACAAGGCTTGTTGCCCCGTATCGACGCAGATTTCGTACGCGCTTGCGAGATGATTCTGGCCAGCAAAGGGCGCGTGGTTGTGGTCGGCATGGGCAAATCGGGGCACATCGGCAACAAGATCGCCGCCACCCTGGCCAGCACCGGCACCACGGCCTTTTTCGTGCACCCGGCCGAAGCCAGCCACGGCGATATGGGCATGATCACCCGCGACGACATCATCCTGGCGCTGTCGAACTCCGGCTCTACCAATGAAATCGTCACCCTGCTGCCGCTGATCAAACGCCTGGGCATTCAATTGATCAGCATGACCGGCAACCCTGATTCACCGCTGGCGAAGGCTGCCGAGGTCAACCTCAACGTGCACGTCGAGCACGAAGCCTGTCCGCTCAACCTGGCACCGACCTCGTCGACCACTGCCGCGCTGGTCATGGGCGACGCCCTGGCCGTTGCGCTGCTGGAAGCACGCGGTTTTACCGCTGAAGATTTCGCTTTTTCCCACCCCGGCGGCGCACTTGGCCGACGCCTGCTGCTGAAAGTGGAAACCGTCATGCACGCCGGCGCAGAACTGCCCCAAGTGCAACGTGGCACGCTACTCAAGGACGCCTTGATGGAAATGACCCGCAAGGGCCTGGGCATGACCGCGATTGTGGAGGCCGACGGCAAACTGGCCGGGATCTTCACCGACGGCGACTTGCGCCGCACCCTTGACCGGACCATCGACATCCACCATACGACCATCGACGAGGTCATGACTGTTCACGGCAAGACCGCCCGGGCCGATATGCTGGCAGCCGAAGCCCTGAAAATCATGGAAGACCATCGAATCAACGCGCTGGTAGTGGTGGACAAGGAGGACCGTCCGATCGGCGCCTTCAACCTGTCCGATCTGCTGCGTGCAGGAGTAATGTGATGAGCACCGACCTGTTGCAACGCGGCAAGAACATCAAACTGGCGGTTTTTGACGTCGATGGCGTACTGACCGACGGACGCCTGTACTTCCTCGAAGACGGCAGCGAATTCAAGACGTTCAACACCCTCGACGGCCAAGGCATCAAGATGTTGATGGCAGCCGGTGTGCAGACCGCTATCATCAGCGGCCGCAAGACCCCGGTAGTCGAGCGACGAGCGAAGAACCTCGGTATTCCACACGTGTACCAGGGGCGCGAAGACAAACTGGTGGTGCTCGACGAGCTTCTTGCCCAACTCAACCTAAGCTATGAGCAAGTCGCCTATCTCGGCGACGACCTGCCGGACCTGCCAGTGATTCGCCGCGTCGGCCTGGGTATGGCGGTGGCAAACGCTGCCAGTTTCGTCCGTGAACACGCCCACGGCATCACCCAGGCCCGCGGTGGCGAGGGTGCCGCTCGCGAATTCTGCGAATTGATCCTGCGCGCGCAGGGCCGCCTAGATGCGGCCAACGCCGCGTACCTGTGAGCCAACTATGCTGAGCAAAAAGATTCGCAAATTCCTGGTGTTCGGTTGCATCGCAGCGATATTCGCGGCGGTCGGCTACTGGAACATCAGCCCGGAACGCTTCCTCGATCAGCCGGTGGCAAAGATCGATGAAACCGCGATCGACTATTACGCGATCAACGCCCACAGCGTGCAGTACCTGCCGGACGGCAAACTGCAATACGAAATGACGTCCGACAAGGTTGAACACCTGAAAGCCACCGAAGTGACGCTGTTGACCAATCCCGACCTGAACATGTTCCGCGGCACCGAGTTCCCGTGGCACGTCCAGAGCGAGCACGGCGAAGTGAATCCCGACGGCACTCAGGTCGAACTGATTGACTCGGTGCGCATCACGCGCTTCGACGAGAAAAACCGCAAGACCCTGATTACCACCACCCGCATGACAGTGTTCCCGCAGCAGCAATATGCGCAGACCGAGCAACCCGTTAGAATCGACGGCGCTGGTGGTGTGTCGACTGGCAAGGGAATGAAAGCGTATTTGAAAGAAAGCAGGATACACCTGCTATCTAACGTAAGAGGACAGTATGAGGCTCGTTAAAACCCTCCCTATTTTGCTCGGTCTGAGCGCAGCACTGGGAAGCGTGAGCGCCTGGGCTCTGCCGAACGATCAAGAGCAGCCTATCCGCATCCAGGCCGACGATGCCCAACTGGACGACAAGAATGGTATTGCCACCTATAAAGGTGACGTGATCATTACCCAGGGCTCGATGATTGTTAAAGGCAATACTGTAACCATCACCCGCACCCCGGCCGGCGACATCGACGTGGTGACTTCGGTGGGCAATCTGGCCTACTTCGAGCAGATGCAGACGGCTGGCGACACCAAGCCGGTTCAGGGCTACGGAGTGACCATCCAGTACCACGCCTCGCAAAACCGCGTCGTATTGATCGATCGTGCCAAAGTCATCGACAAAGACAATAACGTCACCCAAGGCGAGAAAATCGTCTACGACACGGTCAAAAAGCTTGCGAGCGCCGGTCGCGCGACGGGCAACAAGGTCACCGAGTCGCGTCCGCGCATCGACATGGTGATCCAGCCGAAGAAGAAAACCGACGAGCAAAAGGCCCAGTAATGGCAACTCTGAAAGCTCAGCATCTGGCCAAGAGCTACAAGAGCCGCCAGGTCGTGCGTGACGTCAGCCTGTCGATCGACAGCGGTCAGATCGTCGGCCTGCTGGGTCCCAACGGCGCCGGCAAGACCACCTGCTTTTACATGATTGTCGGCCTGGTACAGGCCGATCAGGGCCGCGTACTGATCGACGACCTGGATGTCAGCCACCAGCCTATGCACGGTCGTGCGAAGGCCGGTATCGGCTATCTTCCGCAAGAAGCATCGATCTTCCGCAAACTCTCGGTAGCCGACAACATCATGGCGATCCTCGAGACCCGCAAGGAACTTGACAAGGTCGGTCGTCGCAAAGAGCTGGAAAGCCTGCTGCAGGAATTCCACATCAGCCACATCCGCGACAACCTCGGGATGAGCCTGTCCGGTGGTGAACGCCGCCGTGTGGAAATCGCCCGAGCACTGGCCACCAACCCGAAATTCATCCTGCTCGACGAACCGTTCGCAGGCGTGGACCCGATTTCGGTGGGCGACATCAAGCAGATCATCTATCACCTCAAGGCCAAGGGCATTGGGGTGCTGATCACTGACCACAACGTCCGTGAAACCCTGGATATCTGCGAAACCGCCTACATCGTCAACGATGGTCAGCTGATCGCCGAAGGTGACTCTGCCACCATCCTGGCCAACGACCTGGTCAAGGAAGTGTATCTGGGCCATGAGTTCCGCCTGTAAGCACTGAGGTGTCTGGCTGGTTGCTCGGGCGCTTGTCTCGATAAAAAATCAACATTTTTTTATTGTTACAGCGCTCTAGGCAAACGCTGCAGTTTCGGGCATATAATTTGCTTATGTTTGGCGCTCCGGCGCCCTGTAGTGGATGGCGCATGTGCGCCGGCGAATAAGGTGTTAAGCCCCTGCCATGAAACCATCGCTAGTCTTGAGAATGGGCCAGCAGCTGACGATGACACCGCAGCTGCAACAGGCCATCCGCCTGCTCCAATTGTCGACCCTGGACCTGCAACAGGAAATCCAGGAGGCCCTGGAGTCCAATCCGATGCTCGAACGCCAGGAAGAAGGCGACGACTTCGATAACGCCGACCCCTTGGCCGACAAAGCCGAACAGCCACCCAACGCCGATGTTTCGGAACCCTCCTACCAGGAAACCGCCCCGACGGTGGACAACCTCGAGGAAGGCGATTGGAACGAGCGCATTCCCAACGAACTGCCCGTCGACACCGCGTGGGAAGACGTCTACCAGACCAGCGCCAGCAGCCTGCCGAGCAACGATGACGACGAGTGGGATTTCACCACCCGTACATCGGCCGGCGAAAGCCTGCAAAGCCACTTGTTGTGGCAACTGAACCTGGCCCCGATGTCCGACACCGATCGCCTGATCGCCGTGACCCTGATCGACTGCATCAACAATCAGGGCTACCTGGACGAAACCCTCGAGGAGATTCTCGAAGCCTTCGACCCGGAACTGGACATCGAACTGGACGAAATCGAAGCCGTCCTGCACCGCATCCAGCAATTCGAACCCGCTGGCATCGGCGCCCGCAACCTGGGCGAATGCCTGCTGCTGCAATTGCGCCAGTTGCCCGCCAAGACGCCTTGGCTGGTCGAGGCCAAACGCCTGGTCACCGATTACATCGACCTGCTCGGCAGCCGCGATTACAGCCAGCTGATGCGTCGCATGAAGCTCAAGGAAGACGAACTGCGCCAAGTGATTGAACTGGTGCAGAGCCTCAACCCGCGCCCAGGCTCGCAAATCGAGTCCAGCGAAGCCGAATACGTCGTTCCCGACGTGATCGTACGCAAGGACAACGAGCGCTGGCTGGTGGAACTGAACCAGGAATCCGTGCCACGACTGCGGGTCAACGCTCAATACGCCGGTTTCGTGCGCCGCGCCGACACCAGTGCCGACAACACCTTCATGCGCAATCAGTTGCAAGAGGCCCGCTGGTTCATCAAGAGCCTGCAAAGCCGCAACGAAACCCTGATGAAAGTCGCCACTCAAATCGTCGAGCATCAGCGCGGCTTTCTTGAATACGGCGACGAAGCCATGAAACCGCTGGTCCTGCATGACATCGCCGAAGCGGTGGGCATGCACGAGTCGACGATTTCACGGGTGACTACGCAGAAATTCATGCATACCCCACGGGGCATATATGAACTGAAATACTTTTTCTCCAGCCACGTCAGCACCTCAGAGGGCGGTGAATGCTCGTCCACGGCGATCCGCGCGATCATCAAAAAACTGGTTGCCGCGGAAAATCAGAAAAAGCCGTTGAGTGACAGCAAGATCGCTGGTTTACTGGAGGCACAAGGCATTCAGGTGGCTCGCCGCACCGTCGCCAAGTACCGCGAATCCCTCGGGATCGCGCCTTCGAGCGAACGCAAGCGGTTGATGTAGAGCCACGCCACAGCGTTCCAGTGGCAGGCATTTCTGCCTGCCGCTTTATGCACTGGCAACGAAGGAGAAGCTGTATGCAAGTCAACATCAGTGGACACCAACTGGAAGTGACCGAACCTCTTCGCACCTACATCGGCGAAAAACTCGAACGATTAGAGAGGCATTTCGACAAGATCACCAACGTGCAGGTCACGATGACGGTCGAAAAGCTCAAGCAGAAAATCGAAGCCACGCTGCATATTCCCGGCAATGAAGTGGTCGCAAACGCGGAGCATACCGATATGTACGCGGCGATCGACGCACTGACCGACAAGCTGGATAAACAACTCAAAAAGCATAAGGAAAAGACCCAAAGCCTCCTCCAGGGCGCGACCGGTCGTTAACACTCCCAACCCATGATCCGACTTGAAAGCATCCTGACCCCCGGCCGTTCTCTCGTGAACGTGCCGGGCGGCAGTAAAAAGAAAGCCCTCGAGCAAATTGCCAACCTGATCGCCCGGGAAGTGCCGGATCTGGAGATGCAAGATGTCTTCGAGGCTTTGATTGCCCGTGAAAAACTCGGTTCCACCGGTTTTGGCAACGGCATCGCCATCCCACACTGCCGCCTGAAGGGTTGCACCTCGCCCATCAGTGCATTGATGCACCTTGACGCACCCATTGATTTCGACGCCATCGACGGCGCCCCGGTTGACCTGCTGTTCGTTCTGCTGGTCCCTGAGGCGGCTACCGATGCGCACCTGGAGTTACTGCGCCAGATCGCCAGCATGCTCGATCGCAAGGAAGTGCGCGAAAAACTGCGCAGCGCCCCGAGCAATGAAGCCTTGTATCAGGTTGTCCTGGACGAGCAAAACGGTCATTAATCATGCGCTTGATCATCGTCAGTGGCCGCTCCGGCTCAGGTAAAAGTACCGCACTCGATGTTCTCGAGGACAACGGCTACTACTGCATCGACAACCTGCCCGCCGGCCTGCTGCCGGAACTGGCCGAACGCGCGTTGATCCACACCGAACTGGCGCAACCGCTGGTTGCCGTATCGATCGATGCGCGTAACTTGCCGAGTCACTTGTCGCGGTTTCCCGAACTGCTGGAAGAAGTGCGCAGCCGGCATATCCAGTGTGATGTGCTTTATCTGGACGCCGACGAAGAAACCTTGCTCAAACGTTTCTCGGAAACCCGCCGTCGTCACCCGCTGAGCAATGCCAATCGCTCGCTGGCCGAGGCCATCAACGATGAGACCGCCCTGCTCGGGCCGATTGCCGACCTCGCCGATCTCAAAGTAAACACCACCAACCTGAACCTGTATCAGCTGCGAGATACCATCAAGCTGCGCCTGCTGAACCAGCCGGAACCCGGTACGGCGTTCCTGGTGGAGTCTTTCGGCTTCAAGCGTGGCATGCCGGTGGACGCTGATCTGGTATTCGACGTGCGCTGCCTGCCGAACCCTTACTGGAAGCCAGAGTTGCGCGATCAATCCGGGCTCGACCAACCGGTTGTCGAGTACCTGGCGGCACAGCCGGACGTCGAAGAGATGTTCCAGGACATCTCCACCTACTTGTTCAAGTGGCTACCCCGCTTTGCCGCCAGCAACCGCGCTTATGTCACCATTGCCATTGGCTGCACCGGCGGCCATCACCGCTCCGTCTACCTGACCGAACGTCTGGGCCAAGCCCTGCAAAAATCTCTGAAGAACGTCCAGGTTCGCCACCGCGACCTCAGCTAAAGGATTCACACCGCGATGCCTGCTCTGGAAATTGAAATCATCAACAAGCTGGGCCTGCATGCCCGCGCTTCTGCAAAATTCGTTGGCGTCGCCGGTGAGTTCAAGGATTGCACGATCAGAGTAGGACGCACGCCGGAATCCACGGTCGACGGAAAAAGCATCATGGCAATGATGATGCTCGCTGCGGGCAAGGGCACCAAAATCCACCTGAGCACCGAAGGTGAACAAGCTGATGAGGCGCTGCAGGCATTGGTGGATTTGATCAACGACTACTTCGGCGAAGGCGAATAACACTCGCCCTGTAGCAGCTGGCGAAGCCTGCGTTCGGCTGCGCAGCAGTCGTAAACCCTGCTCACGCGGTCTGCCTGACATACTGCGGAGCCCAATTTTACGACTGCTTCGCAGCCGAACGCAGCCTTCGGCAGCTGCTACATAGTTCGTGTTGAGCCGTTAAGCCAACGCCGTATCCATCACCATCATCAAGCAAAACCCGATCAGCAACCCAAGACTTGCAAGCTTGTCATGACCATTGCGGCGCGACTCGGGGATGACTTCATGGGTGACCACCAGCAACATTGCCCCGGCCGCCAGTGCCAACCCCAAGGGCAACAACAGTTCGGCCAGGCTCACTAGCCAGGCGCACAACAACGCGAAGACCGGCTCGACCAGACCTGACGCAGCACCAATCAGGAACGCCTTGACCCGCGACATCCCTGCCCCGGCCAAAACCAGCGCGATCACCAGACCTTCCGGCACATCCTGCAAGGCGATGCCCATGGCCAGGCTATCGGCGTCGGGCATGCCACCCCCCGCCGACACACCAACCGCCATGCCTTCGGGGATGTTGTGGGCGATGATGGCAAACACAAACAACCAGATACGCGGTGGAATCACTGGCCGTTCCAGAGTGCCAACCAACATTTCCGGGCTGGCCCCGGAGACCTTTCGATCCACCAGAAACAGCCCGAACGCACCCAGCATGATGCCGAAACTGATCAGTCCGCTGGCCGCCCAAGGCGTCAGCCCCAGGTCTTCAGCGGCAGAGATCCCCGGAACGATCAACGAAAACGCTGTCGCCGCGAGCATTACCCCGGCCCCGAAGCCGAGCAGCGTATCGCTGACCGTTTGGGGCATCCGTCGAATCACCAGCACGGGCACCGCGCCCAAGGCAGTGCCCAAAGCGCAGATCGCCCCGCCTTGCAGCGCGCGCAGCAGTTTCGGCTCGAGGTCCAGCCATGCCAAGCCTTGGGCAACCAATAACGTCATGCCTGCCAGCAGTAATAGCGATCCGAATGCGTAACGAAACATTCGTCCACTTCCGATCGCCAGTGTTTCAGTGCCCATAGCCAGCCTTGGATTGTTTTTGCAGAAGTCTTAAACCAGTGCAGCCTGATAGCGCGTAGCGACTTCAGGCCAATTGATCACGTTGTAGAACGCGTTGATGTATTCCGGCCGACGGTTCTGGTACTGCAGGTAATAAGCGTGCTCCCAGACATCCAGGCCGAGGATTGGCGTATTGCCGTTCATCAATGGACTGTCCTGATTGCCGCTGCTTTCAACGACCAGCGTCTTTTGCGGCGTCACACTGAGCCACGCCCAGCCGCTGCCGAAACGAGTCAGCGCGGCTTTGGTAAAGGCTTTCTTGAAACTGCTCAGGCCGCCCAGTTGCTCATCGATCGCCTCAGCCAGGGAGCCTTCAGGATTGCCGCCGCCGTTGGGCGCCATCACTTCCCAGAACAGCGAATGGTTGGCATGCCCGCCGCCCTGATTGATCACCGCCGCGCGCAGCTTCTCCGGCAGTTGCTGGACAGCTGACACGAGTTTCTCCACCGGCCACTCGGCAAACTCGGTGCCTTCCACCGCAGCGTTGAGGTTGTTGATGTAAGTCTGGTGGTGCTTGGTGTAGTGGATTTCCATGGTCTGCGCATCGATGTGCGGTTCCAGGGCGTCGTAGGCGTAGGGCAAGGCAGGCAAGGTAAAAGCCATTTCAATGAACTCCATGATGTAAAGGCGCAGGTGAGGCAGCGTCGATATGCAGCAAACGGTGGGTGCGCGGGTATTCGCCGTGTTCGCTGATGAAATTCAGCAGCTCGACGTAGGTTTTGCTGCTCTGGCGCAACGCTGCTTCACGCAGGGCCGGCGCCAGTCGTGGGTCCTGCATGGTCTGCAACAATCGCTGATGGATGGCGCACAGGTACTCGGCGCTCTCCTCAGGCTGGTTCAGACGCAAATGCAGATCCGCCAGGTTGTGGTGGGAAATCACGCAGGCCGCGACCGCCTCGTCGGCATCTGCCCAGCGCTCGAACAACACCTGGGCCAGCGCCAATGCCTGCAAGTAAGCCTCGCGGGCATCGACCAGTTCGCCCAGCATGAAACAGCGATTAGCCCTTTCGATCGTGCGTTTCCAGTGCTCCATGGTGAGCCTCCAAAGCGGTTGCGGTGATTACACGCCGCCTGCGGTGAGTTTTTCCGGGTCCAGCAAAACCTCAAGCTGGCTGCGGGTCAGGTCGGTGTGCTCCAGAGCGACATCGATCACCGGACGGCCCTGTTGATAGGCCTTCTTGGCGATCTCCGCAGCTTTTTGGTAACCAATGATCGGGTTGAGTGCGGTGACCAGGATCGGGTTACGCGACAGCGCTTCCTTGAGCCTGGCTTCGTTGACCTTGAAGCTGGCGATGGCCTTTTCACCCAGCAGATGGCTGGAGTTGGTCAGCAACTCGATGCTGCTCAGCAGGTTCTGGGCGATGATCGGCAGCATCACGTTCAGCTCGAAGTTGCCCGACTGACCGGCGATGGTGATAACCGTGTCATTGCCGATGACCTGAGCGGCGACCATGGCGGTCGCTTCCGGGATCACCGGGTTGACCTTGCCTGGCATGATCGAAGAACCCGGCTGCAAGGCTTCGAGCTCGATTTCACCAAGACCGGCCAGCGGGCCGGAGTTCATCCAGCGCAGGTCGTTGGCGATTTTCATCAGCGAAACGGCCGTGGCCTTGAGCTGACCGGAAACACTGACCGCCGTGTCCTGAGAGCCGATCAGCGCAAACAGATCCTCGCCCGGTTTGAATTGCATTTGGGTCAGCTTGCTCAGTTGCTCACTGAAACGCGCTGCAAATTGCGGATGAGCGTTGATTCCGGTGCCCACTGCCGTGCCGCCCTGAGCCAGGGATTGCAGACTCGGCAGCAGATCCTGCAGATGACCGATGTTGGCCTTGAGCTGCTGCGCCCAACCGCTGAGCACCTGGCTCATGCGCACCGGCATCGCGTCCATCAAGTGAGTGCGGCCGGTTTTGACGTGGTGATGAACCTCATCGGCCTTGCGCTCGATCACCTGAACCAGACCCACCAGCGCCGGCAACAATTGCTCGTGCACCGCCAACGCAGCACTGACGTGGATGGTGGTCGGGATGATGTCGTTGCTGCTTTGGCCGCAATTGACGTGATCGTTGGGGTTCACCGGCTCGCCGAGCAGGCGACTGGCCAAGGTGGCGATAACTTCGTTGGCGTTCATGTTCGAACTGGTGCCGGAACCGGTCTGGAAGATATCCACCGGAAAATGCTGCATGAAGTCGCTTTGGAGCAAGCCCAGTGCCGCATCGACGATGGCTTTGCCTTGGGATTCGCTGATTTGATCGAGCTCGACGTTGGCTCGGGCAGCGGCAGCCTTGGCCAGAATCAGCGCGCGGATAAACTGCACCGGCATCGGTTTGCCGCTGATGGGGAAGTTATCCACTGCACGTTGGGTCTGTGCGCCGTAGAGGGCGTCCACTGGCACTTGAAGCTCGCCCATGCTGTCGCGCTCAATACGTGTCTGAGGGTCTGTCATCAGTTATTTCCTATGCCGCGTTGTGTATGAAAGCGGGCCAGGCAAGGCGCAGTCCGCTGGTAATGTTTTTCCCTTGCCAAGGACTGCAACGCAGTCTGGCCCGCTTTCAGACACAACCCGGAGGGCCGGGCCTGCTGTGGCGCAGGGCTGCGTTGCTCGGAGCTTATTTGGAATGACCAAACCACGCTCCTCGCGCCTTGCCCTGCACCACAGCAGGCCCGGCGCGGCATAGGAAATAACTGATGACAGACCCTACTCATCAGAAAATCCTTGCACCAGTTCTATGAGAGGAATCGAGGGCTGCAACTCGCAGGTCGCCAGTTGCCAGGTGTAGCTTTGCCAGCGCTTGAGGCGGCATTTGCACAGAGAGAGGCGTTCCAGATCGCGCAACGGCCGCCAGGCCTGGTCCAGACAAAAGGTGCGCCAGTGCCAGGGCAGCGCGACATCGGCGGCGGTGTCGAGTAACAGGCGGAAAGAAGTTTCGGCGATGGTCCAGGGAGAGGTAGCCGTGCAACAAGCGAGATACCGGCCTTCGGCCAGGTAATGTTCGATCAGGCGAGGCTCGTCAGGGTCGATCGCGCAACGGATCTGGCGACTCATCCAGCGCCAGCTTTCGAGGTAAGGCTGCTCGTGCAAGGCAGAACTCATGATCCGGGCTCATTCGGTAATGAGATTTATTATTAGATGATAATGAGAACCAAAACAACCCCGAGAAAATCGACGCACAAAAAAGGCGCACCACCCAACGATGGGTGGCGCGCCTTTTTGCGTAACGGGTAAGCGTTAGCTGCCAGCTACCGTCATCCGCTCGATCAGCACCGAACCTGTGCGAATGTTGCTGCGCAATTCCAGGTCATTACCCACCGCAACGATCTGCTTGAACATGTCACGCATGTTGCCGGCGATGGTCACTTCCTGGACCGCAAACTGGATTTCACCATTCTCGACCCAGTAACCCGCCGCGCCACGGGAGTAATCGCCAGTGACCATGTTCAGGCCCTGGCCCATCAATTCAGTTACCAGCAGGCCGCGGCCCATGCGGCGCAGCAAGGCTGCCTGGTCTTCGTCGCCATGGGTGACGAACAGGTTGTGCACGCCGCCAGCGTTGGCGGTGCTCGGCATCCCGAGTTTACGGCCGGAGTACGTGCCAAGAATGTACGACACCAACTCACCTTTCTCGACGAACGGTTTGGCGTAAGTGGCCAAACCATCACCATCGAACGCCGAACTGCCCATGGCGCGCATCAAGTGCGGACGCTCATCGATGGTCAGCCATTCCGGGAACAGTTTCTGCCCCAGCGTACCTTCAAGGAACGAGGATTTGCGATACAAACTGCCGCCGGAAATCGCCGAGAGGAAACTGCCGAACAAACCACCGGCCAGTTCCGCAGAAAACAGCACCGGCACTTCGCAGGTCGGCACCGGACGCGCGCCCAGACGGCTCGCCGCCCGTTGCGCGGCACGCTGGCCGATGCTCACCGGGTCGGCCAGCAAATTGCCCTGACGGTTCACGTCATACCAGTAATCGCGCTGCATCTGGCCGTCGGCCTCGGCGATCATCACGCAGCTCAGGCTGTGCCGGGTCGACGCGTAGCCGCCGATAAAACCGTGGCTGTTGCCGTAGACACGGCAGCCCTGATGGGTGCTGAGGGTGGTGCCATCGGCGTTCTTGATCCGGCTGTCGGTGGCAAACGCCGCCGCTTCACAGGCCAGGGCCTGCTCGATGGCTTGCTCCGGGGTGATGTCCCATTCGTGGAACAGGTCGAAATCCTGCAGATCCTTGGCCATCAGCGCGGCGTCTGCCAGGCCCGAAGCTTCGTCTTCAGACGTGTGCTTGGCGATGGCCAGGGCGGCGGCGACGGTTTCGCGAATCGCCTCCGGACCGCTGGCGGACGTGCTGGCCGAGCCCTTGCGCTGGCCAACGTACAAGGTGATGCCGAAGCCCTGATCGCGGTTGAATTCGACGGTTTCGACTTCACGCTGACGCACCGAGGTCGACAGGCCCTGCTCCAGGGACACCGCCACTTCACAGGCACTGGCACCCTGGCGCTTGGCTTCAGCGATGATCTGCTCGACTTGTTCTTGCAGTGCCGGCAACGCTTGTGGGCCGACGCTTTCAACTGCACTCATGCTGTTCTCCACTCAAATTCTGCTTTCGGCTGGGGCCTTCGAGCGACCGGGCCGGACAAGCGGCCCCCGACTGGTTATCATGGCGGCGTTTCTTTGCGGACGGCCACCATGGTTGATTCTTACGACGACTCCCTCGATACGGGAGAAAAAAGCAAATCCCAGGTTAAACGCGAGCTTCATGCTCTGGTTGACCTTGGCGAGCGCCTTACAACGCTCAAGCCTGACTTGCTGGCAAAACTGCCGTTGACCGACGCTTTGCGCCGGGCTCTGGGCGATGCCTCCAAGCACACCGCGAATATCGCGCGTAAACGGCACCTTATGTTCATCGGCAAACTGATGCGCGATCAGGACACTGACGCCATTCTGACTCTGCTCGATCAACTCGATGCCTCCACTCGGCAGTACAACGAACGTTTCCATGGCCTGGAACGCTGGCGCGATCGCTTGATCGCGGGCGACGATGCGGTCCTGGAGAAGTTCGTGGTCGACTACCCGGAGGCTGATCGTCAGCAATTGCGCTCCCTGATCCGTCAGGCCCAGCACGAACTGGCGACCAATAAGCCACCGGCATCGAGCCGTAAAATCTTCAAGTACATCCGTGAGCTGGACGAGACTCAACGCGGTTTGCGCTGAGTAACGCCAATCCACTGTAGGAGCTGCCGAAGGCTGCGATCTTTTGATCTTGTTTCTTAAAAGCAAAATCAAAAGATCGCAGCCTTCGGCAGCTCCTACAGAGGATGTCTTCATCCTTATGCGCCTGTGCCACCCACAGTGATCGCATCGATTTTCAGCGTTGGCTGGCCGACACCCACCGGCACCGACTGCCCATCCTTGCCACACGTCCCCACGCCGCTGTCCAGCGCCAGATCGTTACCGACCATCGACACCTTGCTCATGGCTTCAGGGCCATTGCCGATCAACGTCGCGCCTTTGACCGGGGCAGTGATTTTGCCGTCTTCGATCAGGTACGCCTCGCTGGTGGAGAACACGAATTTGCCGCTGGTGATGTCCACCTGACCGCCGCCGAGATTGGCGCAGTAGATGCCGCGCTTCACCGAGGCGATGATTTCCGCCGGGTCGCTTTCGCCAGCCAGCATGTAGGTGTTGGTCATGCGCGGCATCGGCAGGTGCGCGTAGGATTCACGGCGACCGTTACCGGTACGGGCCACACCCATCAGACGGGCGTTGAGCTTGTCCTGCATATAGCCTTTGAGTACGCCGTTTTCGATCAGTGTCGTGCACTCGGTCGGGGTGCCTTCATCATCGACGCTCAGGGAGCCGCGACGACCGGCCAGCGTGCCGTCATCGACGATGGTGCATAGTTTGGACGCTACCATTTCGCCCATGCGCCCGCTGTAGGCCGAACTGCCCTTGCGGTTGAAGTCGCCTTCCAGGCCGTGGCCGACCGCTTCGTGCAGCAACACACCCGACCAGCCCGAACCCAGCACCACCGGCAACGTACCGGCCGGCGCAGGGATGGCTTCGAGGTTGACCAGAGCCTGACGCAACGCTTCACGGGCGTAGCTCATGGCGCGGTCATCGCTGAGGAAATAACGGTAATCGGTACGACCGCCACCGCCATGACCGCCGCGCTCACGGCGACCGTTCTGCTCGACGATCACACTGACGTTAAAGCGCACCAACGGCCGTACATCGGCAGCCAGGCCACCGTCAGTGGAAGCCACGAGGATTCGCTCCCAGACGCCGGCCATGCTCACGGTGACTTGTTGGATACGCGGGTCGAGGGCGCGAGTCGCGACGTCGATACGCTTGAGCAGTTCGACCTTCTCGGCACGGGTCATCACTTCCAACGGGTTGTCCGGCCCGTACAACTGGGCGACATCCTGAGTCGTGAACGCTTGCACCGTGCCGTTCTGACCGGCGCGGGAGATCGAACGCGCCGCACGGGCCGCGGCGCCAAGGGCTTCGAGGGTAATGGCATTGCTGTAGGCAAAACCGGTTTTCTCACCCGATTGCGCTCGCACACCGACACCTTGGTCGAGATTGAAGCTGCCTTCCTTGACGATCCCGTCTTCCAGCGCCCAGGACTCGGAAATCTGCCCCTGGAAATACAGATCGGCGGCATCGATGCCCGGGCCGGCCAGATCGCCGAGCACACCTTGCAGGCTCTCGATTGTTACGCCGCCGGGCGCCAGGAGGTGTTCACTGACTGAGGACAACAACTCGCTCATATGCTTTACGCCTTAAATTCATCGTTCTGAGGCAGGTCGCTGAGCGCCCTGCGAGAAAAATCGCCGGTGACTGGACACCGGCATCCGCGCCCTGATGGACGCCTGTTCGCTGCTATCGCGTTCGGCCAGCAGCACGGCCTCGCCTTGATCCTTTTGCGCCAGCACACGTCCCCACGGGTCGATAATCGCGGCATGGCCAAAGGTTTCTCGCGGCCCCGGATGCGTCCCACCCTGGGCAGCCGCGAGCACATAACATTGAGTTTCGATGGCCCGCGCGCGAATCAACACCTCCCAATGCGCCGCGCCGGTCACCGCGGTAAAGGCCGACGGCGCGGTAATCAACTCCGCACCGGCAGCGCGTAATTCGCTGTACAGCTCCGGGAAGCGCAGGTCGTAACACACTGTCAGCCCGACTCGACCGACAGGCGTGTCCGCCACGACTACCCCACTGCCATAAGCATAGTCATCGGATTCGCGATAACGCCCGCGATTGTCCGCCACATCGACGTCGAAAAGGTGCAACTTGTCATACCGTGCAACGGTTTCGCCGTGCTCATCCACCAGCAGCGAGCAGGCATGCACTTTGGCCGTCGGCTGATCCACCGGCGGCAACGGCAACGTGCCGGCCACTATCCATAACTTGAGGTCGCGGGCGGTCTGTTTCAACCATGGCAGGATCGGGCCTTCGCCCAACGCCTCGGCGCGGCCGATGTCGGCAGTGTCGCGACGGCCCATGGCGGCGAAGTTTTCCGGAAGCACAGCCAACTGCGCGCCACCGGCTGCCGCTTGTTCGAGCAGCCGACGGGCCTGGGCCAGATTGACCAGTACATCGCTCTGGCTGACCATTTGAATCACCGCAAAAGACATGGCCTTTTCCTGATCTGGAATCAACACATACCTGTAGGAGCTGACGAGTGAAACGAGGCTGCGATCTTTTGATCTTGATCTTAAAAGGCAAAATCAAAAGATCGCAGCCTCGTTTCACTCGTCAGCTCCTACAGGGGACTTACGGCCATGCTACTCCATCGGCCTGAGGCGTGGCGTTGTCAAAAAGGCTTGTCGAAGGTGATTTTCGGCTCTTTCCACGGCCCCTTGACGGTGTATCGGACGCTGGCGAAACGCGCCACACGGTCACCGATCAGCTTATCGATCAGGAACAGCGCGCCGCCGATAGCCGGTGCACCGACGATCAGCGCGGCAATCGGCAGGTTGTTGGTCACAGGCAACGTCACCAGCAACTTGGCATCGACCTTATCGCCCACCAGGTCCAGCGTCCCGTTGAGTTCGATGTTACTCGACGGACCGGTCAGCCGGATCGGCTCACGCGTCACGTATACACCATTGGTCGCGACCAGCAGGCCTTTGACCCGGTCATAACTCAAGCCCTTGCCGAACAGGTCGGAGAAGTCCAGACGCAGCCGGCGGCCGATGGAGTTGAAGTTCAGCAAGCCAAACACGCGCAACGCCTGGGCGCTGCCCTCGACCTCAACAAACCGGCCTTTATTCAGTGAAGCATCGAGGGTTCCAGAGAAGCGCTTGGTGGCCAGCCAGGCCGGCGAACCGGGCCAGCGACCATCGACATCCATATGAAATTCTTCACTGGTGACACTCGGCGCAAAGCCCCAGCCCTTCAGTACATCGGCGAGATTCTTGCCGCTGATCCGGCCCTTGTACCAACTGCTGCTGGAACCGGGCATGCCTTCCCAACCGCCGCTGCCCTGCAGGAGAATGCCCTTGAGGCCCAGATCCAGCGTATTAAACGCAATGCCCTTGGCGGTCGGACGGACTTTCAGATACCAGGCCCCGACGAGGTCCTTGCCCTGGAACAGCTGATTGATGGTGATATCCAGCGCCGGGATCTTCGTCGGATCCACCGAGGCCAGCGGATCTGGCGCGTTTTCGTCGGCCAGGACCGCCGGGTCTGGCGCTGGTAAACGCACGTATTGCAGGTTGATCGCAATCGGCGCGCCTTTCGCATCGGGGATGCTGGCGCTGCCCTTGACCTGCTGGCTGTCGAGTTGCAAGGCCCACGCGGCAGGTTTTCGGTTCAACTGCACCGACGCCTGATCGAGCGTGGTACCGATCCCGCTGAGTTTTCCGACCTTGAAGTCCGCGCTGCTGAGCAACTGTTTGGCGTTGCCGCCCGGATCCTGGCCGGCGTACTTGTCTAGCAGGTCCTTCCAGGGGCGGACATCCAGTTCCGACAGCACACCGCGCACCCGCAGGCCTTTGGCGCCGGGTAGCACGGCATTACCGCCCCCCAGGAACAACTCGCCACGACCGTCGGCAAAGTTGCCGGCCGGCGCCGCAAACGTGAAGTTCGCCAGCTCACCGTAGTTGACCCAGTAGCGCCGCTCGGCCCCCTGCAGGGTCATGCGGAACGTGGTGTCGCGGCCGACGTCGGGCGCCATGCCGAACGGCGCCGGCAAATCGATTGCTACGCCCTTGAGGTTGGAGCTGACCATCAATTGACTGTCGGCCCCATCAAGGTTCAGTTGCAGCTGATAAGGGATCACACCGGACACTGGCAACGGCTGAGTCACACTCAGCCAGTCAGTCAGTTTCTTGACCTCGACCTGGCCCGAGGCGGCGACGCGAGTCTTGAGGTTGCCGGGGCCGCCATCGGCGAAAATCTGTGCAGTAACCGGTTTATCGAAGGCGCGCGCGGTGATGTTTTGCCCGCTCAAACCCTTGGTGCTGTCGAAACGGAAATCACCCTTGAGCTGAGTCAGCTCCAGGGTTGGCTCGGCCAGTTTCAGACGGGCCTTGGCGGTCTTGAAGTCGACTAGGATCTTCGGCTGCTCGCCTTTGACCAATGGAATGTCCAGTTTCAGTTTGCCCCGCAGATCGCCCTCGCCTTCCCAACCGGCAAAGGTGGCTGCGGTGCCGATCGGCGCTTCCTGGAGAATCTTCAGGCCATCGCCCAACCCGCCGGCGAATCCGCCGTCGAGGAACAGATGGACGTTTTGCCCCGCTGGCGCGTGGGGAATATTGACGTAAATGTCGCTGACCTGGGTATTGAGCAGTTGACCCTTACTGGCCAGGACCCGCACACCGCTGTCTTCAACAAACACGTCACCCGTGACGTTGCTGACAGGTGGCCAGCCTGGCTGGAAGGCCAGTTCGGCGTCGTGAACCTTGAAGAACAGGCTGATGCTGCGGGCAGTCTCGGCGGCCCCATGGTTCAGCGAACCCTGGTACTGGAAGAAGCCTTCGTCCACCGCACCTTTGAGAATCGCCGTACGCAGCCATTCGTCCAGCCCCGGGCTGAGCATTGTCGGCAAATACTTGGCGGTGTATCGACCGTCGCCGTCCACCAGACCGACCCGCAGGTCCATGTAGTCTTCCTGGGTGTGGTCGAAATGCAGGCGGATCAGAAAGTCGCCGGCAATCTTGCCCTCCTCGCCCAGCACCTTCAGGTACGGCGCGATCAAGGTGAAGGCTTCTTTATCGAGCTTCCAGGTCAGCCGGGCATTGGCCTGAATGTACTGCCATGGCTTGGCGAAGATCGGGTCCAGGTGCAGGGAAAAATCCTTGCTGTCCATGCGCAGCTCGCCACCGCCCAGATCACCACTGATGCTGCCACTGACATTTCGCGCCGCCGGAGCGCCGTGATAGGCATCGAAGCCGACCCGATCCAGGTTGGCGGCAAAGCTGAATTTGCTGTCGTCGGTTGCATTGGGCCGGAAGTCGATCAGTACGTTGCGCAGGCCACCGGTCACTTTGAGTCGCTCGACGGCGGTGGCAATGCCTTCGGGCAGCGGCCCCAAGGCATTCAGAATCGGGGTGATCGGGGTGAGATCGAGGCGGTCGGCTTGCAGATGCCATAGCTCTTCAGTCTTGTCGGTCGCCGCGTTTTGTTTGAGTTGCAGATGCGATTCCCAACGGGTCTCGCCGAGGGTCATGGCCAGCGAGTCCAGGGTGATCAGGACGCCTTCGGAACTGCGCTGGAAATAGCCATTGAGCGCCAGATTGTTGATCTGGATCGGCTTGCGCTCGGCGTACGCGCCCTTGAGTTGCGGCGCGTTCAAGCGAATCGCAGCACTTTGCAGGGCGCCCTTGTTCCAGTTCACCCAAAGCTCGCCGCCGGCCTTGAACTCGGAAAAATTCCATTGTTGGGTCAGGCGCTCAGGCAACCATTTCGACCAGTCGCTTTGCGGCAGGCTCAAATAAGCTTCGGCCTCGCCGTCTTTCCATTCACTGGCGCGCAGACGGGTACGCAGACTGATAGCCACCGGTTGTCCGTCGGGCAGGGTCAAACGGGCGTCGAGTCGCTGGCGGGAGACGCCGGTTTTCAGATTCAGCCCGACGTAAGTCAGGGTTAGAGGCTGCTCTTGCAGTGGCTGCAAAGTAACCTGGCTATCAAGCACCGACAGTTGTTGAACCATCTGCATGCGAGTGAGCAATTGCTCGGGATCCAGCGGCTGATCCTGCTGAACAGGTAAACCTTCCAGCGCCCAAGTCCCGTCCTCGCTTTCCTTGAGGCTGACCTTCAGACCGCTGAGTTCCAGGTGAGCGATGCGCACTTCACGAGCCATCAGACTGGCCCAAAGATCCGGCACCGCGCGCACCTGATCCAGACGCAAGGCATTGGCGCCCTCGCCAACCATCACGTCGTGAGCCAGCATAATCGGAGCAAAACCGCTCCAGTTGCCTTCCAGTTCGCCGATATTCAGCGGCATACCCAAGGCAGCGCTGGCTTTGGATTCGACTTCGGCACGGTACTCGGCCACCAGCGGCGTCAGCTCTCGTCCGAGGCTGACGTACAAGGCCATCAACACCAATACCAACGCACACAGCCCCAAACCCCAGCGGGTCAGTGCGGCCAAAATGCGTGTCAGACGTTCCATGTCAGTTGGCTCCCATGGCAAAAATACTGCAAAAAGCTGAGGCCAGCCGTTCTAGTACGGGTAAAAGACAGCGATTCAGAGCAGCACCACGTCGTATTGTTCCTGGGAATACATGGTTTCCACCTGGAACCGGATGGTGCGTCCGATAAAACCTTCGAGCTCGGCGACATTGCCCGATTCTTCATCGAGCAAACGGTCGACCACTTTCTGGTTTGCCAATACACGATAGCCTTCCGCCTGATAGGCGCGAGCTTCTCGGAGGATTTCGCGGAAAATCTCGTAGCAAACGGTTTCCGGCGTCTTGAGCTTGCCGCGGCCCTGACAGCTGCTGCACGGCTCGCACAGCACTTGTTCAAGACTTTCACGGGTGCGCTTGCGAGTCATCTGCACCAGGCCCAACTCGGTGATGCCGATGATGTTGGTCTTGGCGTGATCGCGCTCCAGTTGCTTCTCGAGTGTGCGCAGCACCTGACGCTGGTGCTCTTCATCTTCCATGTCGATGAAGTCGATGATGATGATCCCGCCCAGGTTGCGCAGGCGCAGCTGGCGAGCAATGGCAGTCGCGGCTTCGAGGTTGGTCTTGAAAATGGTTTCTTCGAGGTTGCGATGACCGACGAACGCCCCGGTGTTGACGTCGATGGTGCTCATGGCTTCCGCCGGATCGACCACCAGGTAACCGCCGGACTTCAGCGGGACTTTGCGCTCCAGGGCTTTCTGGATTTCGTCTTCGACGCCGTACAGGTCGAAAATCGGCCGCTCACCCGGGTAATGCTCAAGACGATCGGCGATTTCCGGCATCAGTTCGGCGACGAACTGTGTGGTTTTCTGGAAGGTTTCCCGGGAGTCGATGCGGATCTTCTCGATCTTCGGGCTCACCAGATCACGCAAGGTGCGCAGCGCCAGGCCGAGGTCTTCGTAGATCACACTCGGCGCGCTGATGGTTTTGATCTGCTCGTTGATCTGATCCCAGAGACGACGCAAGTAGCGGATGTCCATGAGGATTTCATCGGCACCGGCACCTTCGGCAGCGGTACGCAGGATGAAGCCACCGGCCTCTTGGATGCCTTCTTTGGCCACGCAATCAGTGACCACTTGTTTGAGACGTTCGCGCTCGGCTTCGTCTTCAATCTTCAACGAAATGCCGACGTGTGCAGTGCGCGGCATGTACACCAGATAACGCGATGGAATCGACAACTGAGTCGTCAGGCGCGCGCCTTTTGAGCCGATCGGGTCCTTGGTCACTTGCACCACCAGGCTCTGGCCTTCATGAACCAGAGCGCTGATGCTCTCGACCGCCGGGCCTTCGCGCAGGGAAATTTCCGAGGCATGAATGAACGCGGCGCGGTCCAGACCGATGTCGACGAAAGCGGCCTGCATGCCGGGCAATACCCGCACGACCTTGCCTTTATAGATGTTGCCGACGATCCCGCGCTTTTGCGTGCGCTCGACGTGGACCTCTTGCAGAACACCGTTTTCAACCACCGCCACGCGCGATTCCATCGGCGTGATGTTGATCAGGATCTCTTCACTCATGGCAGGGTCTCGTTCAGGCATGTTCACGATAATGGCCGCATCTTGTCAGTACGACGCTCAACGCGCGTTAAGGGTTTGCCAACAGGGTATGCCGAAATGGCCAAGCAGCTCAGCGGTTTCGCACAGCGGTAACCCGACCACCGCCGAGTAACTGCCATTGAGCCCGGCGACAAACACCGCGCCGAGCCCCTGAATGCCGTAGCCGCCGGCCTTGTCCTGCGGCTCGCCGCTGGCCCAGTAGGCCACCGCTTCATCGCGACTGATGTTGCGAAAACGCACCAGACTGCGCACGACCCGAGACTCGCAACGCTCACCCTCTCGCACCGCAATCGCCGTCAGGACTTCATGTTCACACCCGGACAACATCATAAGCATGGCGCACGCTTGCGCTTCATCAACCGGCTTGCCGAGAATTTTTCCGTCCAGCACCACGGCGGTGTCGGCGCCCAGCACGCAAAAATCTGCGGCGGACACGACGGTCCCACGCCCGGCCTCGGCTTTGCCGCACGCCAGGCGCTCGACATAGGCCGACGGGGATTCATTTTCTAAAGGGGTTTCATCGATGTCCGCACTGATGGCGGAGAACGGCACGCCGATCTGCGTGAGCAGTTCACGCCGACGCGGCGAGCCTGAGGCGAGGTACAGCTGTTTCATCAAGACCTCTCCTTGTCTAGTGCCGGTGCGGGCAAATGCCGGACCGAATTAATTGATTTTGTAGCGTCGACGCAAACCGCGCAAACCGTAACTGATCCACGGCCAGAGCAATGCGCTGACCAGTGCCGGCAAGACCAGCGCCAGCGTCGGCTGACGATTACCGGTCAGGGCACTGAGCCATAATTGAACAAGCTGCGCGAGGCCGAAGATCACCAGGATTACCAGGCTCTGTTGCCACATCGGGAACATGCGCAGGCGCTGTTGCAGCGCCAGCACCAGGTACGTGATAAGCGTCAGGATCAATGCGTTCTGGCCCAGCAGCGTGCCATAAAGCACGTCTTCGGCCAGGCCCAGGCTCCACGCGGTGACCATCCCGACTTTCTGCGGCATGGCTAACGCCCAGAATGCCAGCAGCAAGGCCAGCCACAGTGGACGGAGGATTTCCATGAATTGCGGCAGCGGCGAAACGCTGAGCAGCATGCCTATGGCGAACGTCAGCCAGACCATCCAGCCGTTTCGGGAGGCAGTAGCACCAACCATTATTCTCGTCCCCCAGTGGTAGCCGGCGCAGAGACAGGCGGTTTGGCTGCAGGCTTCACGGCAGCGGGTTGCGTGGCCGGCGGTTTAGCGGCCGCAGGTTGCGTCGCGGGCGGCTTGCTGGCGGCAGGTTTCGCAGGAGCGGGATTTGCCGCAGGTTTGGCCGGGGTTATGGCAGCAGGGGCAGCCGTCGGCGCTACCGGAATCGCCGGCGCAGCAACAGCAGCCGGGACAATGGCAGGTTTTGGTACTGTCGCTGGAATGATCGGTCCACCACCGTGCTGGTCCAAGGCTTCTTGAGCCTGGGCAGCTTCGTTGGCGCGCTCTTCGGCTGTGCGGCCGTCGGTGAACACCAGCAACAGGTAACGGCTGCGGTTCAAGGCGGCGGTCGGCACGGCACGCACAATAGCGAACGGCTGACCGGAATCGTGAATCACTTCCTTGACCGTCGCTACCGGGTAACCCGCCGGGAACCGCTGCCCCAGACCGGAGCTGACCAGCAGATCGCCTTCTTTAATGTCGGCGGTATCGGCTACGTGACGCAGCTCCAGGCGTTCCGGGTTGCCGGTGCCGCTGGCAATCGCCCGTAGACCGTTGCGGTTCACCTGCACCGGAATGCTGTGAGTGGTGTCAGTCAGCAACAGCACACGAGAGGTGTACGGCATCAACTCGACCACCTGGCCCATCAGGCCACGGGCATCGAGCACCGGCTGACCGAGGACCACACCGTCGCGCTCACCTTTATTGATGATGATGCGGTGGGTGAAGGGGTTGGGGTCCATGCCGATCAGCTCGGCCACTTCGACCTTCTCGTTCACCAGCGCGGAGGAATTGAGCAACTCGCGCAGCCGAACGTTCTGCTCGGTGAGGGCGGCAAGCTTTTGCATGCGGCCCTGCAACAGCAGGTTTTCGGTTTTGAGTTTTTCGTTTTCGGCGACGAGCTCGGTACGGCTGCCAAACTGGCTGGCCACACCCTGCCATAGCCGCTGTGGCAGGTCGGTGATCCAGTAAGACTGCATCAGTACCAGCGACATTTGGCTACGCACTGGCTTGAGCAGTGTGAAGCGGGCATCGACCACCATCAGCGCGACCGATAGCACGACCAGCACCAACAAGCGCACGCCCAGTGAAGGCCCTTTGGTGAAAAGCGGTTTAATAAGCCGCTCCTCCCAGGCAAATGTTCTCTTTATTCATACGGCATCAAACCGGCCTGGATGCAGACTGACAGAAGATAAACGCCAACAGGCAGCACTGCAAAGTGCTGCCTGCGCGCTCAACAGCATAGATGCGTCGGGCGAGATCACTCGCTCGACAGCAGGTCCATGGTGTGTTTATCCATCATTTCCAATGCACGGCCACCGCCGCGAGCAACGCACGTCAGCGGATCTTCGGCAACGATCACCGGCAGACCGGTTTCCTGGGCCAGCAACTTGTCGAGGTCACGCAACAAAGCGCCACCACCGGTCAGTACCAGACCACGCTCGGCGATATCGGAAGCCAGTTCCGGAGGCGATTGCTCCAGAGCACTCTTCACAGCCTGAACGATGGTGGCCAGGGACTCTTGCAGAGCTTCCAGCACTTCATTGGAGTTCAGGGTGAATGCGCGTGGAACGCCTTCGGCCAGGTTACGGCCACGAACGTCGACTTCGCGAACTTCGCCGCCCGGGTAGGCAGTACCGATTTCCTGCTTGATGCGCTCGGCAGTGGATTCGCCGATCAGGCTGCCGTAGTTGCGACGCACGTAAGTGATGATCGCTTCGTCGAAGCGGTCGCCGCCAACCCGTACGGACTCGGCGTAAACCACACCGTTCAGGGAGATCAGCGCGATTTCAGTGGTACCACCACCGATATCGACAACCATCGAGCCGCGAGCTTCTTCAACCGGCAAGCCGGCACCGATCGCAGCCGCCATTGGCTCTTCGATCAGGAACACTTCACGGGCACCGGCACCGAGGGCCGACTCACGGATGGCACGACGCTCAACCTGGGTGGATTTGCACGGAACGCAGATCAGCACGCGAGGGCTAGGCTGCAGGAAGCTGTTTTCGTGAACCTTGTTGATAAAGTACTGCAGCATCTTTTCGCAAACGCTGAAGTCGGCGATCACGCCATCCTTCATCGGACGAATGGCAGCAATGTTGCCCGGCGTACGGCCGAGCATGCGCTTGGCCTCGGTGCCGACAGCAACGACACTTTTCTGGTTACCGTGTGTCCGAATAGCCACAACCGAGGGCTCATTCAGGACGATACCGCGCTCGCGCACGTAAATAAGGGTGTTGGCAGTGCCCAGGTCAATGGAAAGATCGCTGGAAAACATGCCACGCAGTTTCTTGAACATGGGAAAGGGACCCTAGGCAACGCGTGGGTAAAAAAGTGCGGCAAACTCTAACAACGACAGGGATTTTGGGCAAGGCGCCAATATGTTAAATTGGCCGCTTTTCTGTGCACCAACCCCCACAATCGCGGCCTTATGACCGTAGAAATGCGGTAGTGTTCCGACAATCTAACACACGGATAGCATCCGTTCTGTTTTCCTTCCACTGGAGAATCCCATGACGCTTGAACGCTCCGACGTGGAAAAAATCGCTCATCTGGCCTGTCTTGGCCTTAATGATGCCGATCTTCCACACATCACTTCGGCCCTGAACAGCATTCTGGGGCTGGTCGACGAAATGCAGGCGGTCAATACCGATGGTATCGAGCCGCTCGCCCACCCACTGGAAGCCAGCCAGCGCCTGCGTGCAGACGTCGTGACCGAGACCAATCATCGCGAGGCCTATCAGTCCATCGCACCAGCGGTCGAAAACGGCCTGTACCTGGTTCCGAAAGTCATCGACTAAAGGGAAAGAGCCTGCAATGCATCAATTGACTCTGGCCGAGATCGCCCGCGGTCTCGCCGATAAAAAGTTTTCTTCCGAAGAGCTGACCAAAACCCTGCTGGCGCGTATCGCCCAGCTCGATCCGCAGCTCAACAGTTTCATCAGCCTCACCGAAGACCTGGCGCTCCAGCAGGCGAAAGCCGCTGACGCACGCCGGGCCAATGGTGAGAGCGGCGCCCTGCTTGGTGCGCCGATCGCCCACAAAGACCTGTTCTGCACCCAAGGCATCCGCACCAGCTGCGGCTCGAAGATGCTCGACAACTTTAAAGCACCGTACGACGCCACTGTCGTTGCCAAGCTGGCCGCCGCTGGTGCCGTGACGCTGGGCAAGACCAACATGGACGAATTCGCCATGGGTTCGGCCAACGAGTCGAGCTACTACGGCGCAGTGAAAAACCCGTGGAACCTGGAACACGTGCCCGGCGGTTCGTCCGGTGGTTCGGCCGCGGCCGTTGCCGCTCGCCTGTTGCCGGCCGCCACTGCGACCGACACCGGCGGCTCGATCCGCCAGCCGGCCGCGTTTACCAACCTGACCGGTCTGAAACCGACGTACGGTCGCGTTTCCCGCTGGGGCATGATCGCCTACGCCTCCAGTCTCGATCAGGGCGGCCCATTGGCGCGCACGGCCGAAGACTGCGCAATCCTGCTGCAAGGCATGGCCGGTTTCGACCCGCAAGACTCCACCAGCATCGACGAGCCCGTGCCGGATTACAGCGCCGGCCTCAACGGTTCGCTGCAAGGCCTGCGCATCGGCGTTCCTAAAGAGTATTTCAGCGCCGGTCTCGACCCGCGCATTGCCGAGCTGATCCACAACAGCGTCAAGGAGCTGGAAAAGCTCGGTGCCGTGGTCAAGGAAATCAGCCTGCCGAACATGCAACACGCGATCCCTGCGTACTACGTGATCGCCCCGGCAGAAGCGTCTTCCAACCTGTCGCGTTTCGACGGCGTGCGTTTCGGTTATCGCTGCGAAGACCCGAAAAACCTGGAAGACCTGTACAAGCGTTCCCGTGGCGAAGGTTTCGGCCCGGAAGTGCAGCGCCGGATCATGGTCGGCGCCTACGCGTTGTCCGCCGGTTACTACGACGCTTACTACCTGAAGGCGCAGAAGATTCGCCGTTTGGTGAAGAACGACTTCATGGCTGCCTTCAATGAGGTCGACATCATCCTCGGCCCAACCACACCAAACCCGGCCTGGAAGCTTGGCGCCAAGAGCAGCGACCCGGTTGCTGCGTACCTGGAAGACGTCTACACCATCACCGCCAACCTCGCCGGTCTGCCGGGCTTGTCCATGCCGGCAGGTTTTGTCGACGGCCTGCCGGTCGGCGTGCAATTGCTCGCCCCGTATTTCCAGGAAGGTCGCCTGTTGAACGTTGCCCACCAGTATCAGCTCAACACTGACTGGCACACCCGCACCCCAACCGGCTTCTGAGGAGAAACACATGCAATGGGAAGTCGTGATCGGGCTGGAGATTCACACCCAGCTCACCACCCGGTCGAAAATCTTTTCCGGTAGCTCCACCACCTTCGGTTCCGAGCCGAACACCCAGGCCAGCCTGATTGACCTCGGTATGCCTGGCGTATTGCCGGTGCTGAACCAGGAAGCAGTGCGCATGGCGGTGATGTTCGGTCTGGCCATCGATGCCGAGATCGGTCAGCACAACGTGTTCGCCCGTAA
Organism: Pseudomonas rossensis; assembly: GCF_039888995.1. Classification (NCBI taxonomy): domain Bacteria; kingdom Pseudomonadati; phylum Pseudomonadota; class Gammaproteobacteria; order Pseudomonadales; family Pseudomonadaceae; genus Pseudomonas; species Pseudomonas rossensis. Next base: position 34,746 of record NZ_JBBWCB010000030.1, read on the forward strand.
AAACTATTTCTACCCGGACCTGCCGAAGGGCTACCAGATCAGCCAGATGGAATTGCCGATCGTTGGCAAAGGCCACCTGGACATCGCGCTGGAAGACGGCACGGTCAAACGCGTCGGCATCACCCGCGCGCACCTGGAAGAAGACGCCGGTAAAAGCCTGCACGAAGAATTCAGCGGCGCCACCGGCATCGACCTGAACCGCGCCGGCACGCCGCTGCTGGAAATCGTTTCCGAGCCGGACATGCGCAGTGCCAAGGAAGCCGTGGCTTACGTCAAGGCTGTCCACGCGATGGTCCGCTATCTGGGCATTTGCGACGGCAACATGGCCGAAGGTTCGCTGCGTTGTGACTGCAACGTGTCGATCCGTCCGAAAGGCCAGGTTGAATTCGGCACGCGCTGCGAGATCAAGAACGTCAACTCGTTCCGTTTCATCGAGAAGGCGATCAACACCGAAGTGCAGCGTCAGATCGAGCTGATCGAAGACGGCGGCAGGGTGATCCAGCAAACCCGTCTGTACGATCCGAACAAGGACGAAACCCGTCCGATGCGCAGCAAAGAGGAAGCCAACGACTACCGTTACTTCCCCGATCCGGACCTGCTGCCGGTGGTCATCGAAGACTCGTTCCTCGACGACGTGCGCGCCACCTTGCCGGAATTGCCACCGCAGAAACGCGAGCGCTTCCAGGCGCAGTTCGGTCTGTCGGTCTACGACGCCAGCGTCCTGGCCACCAGCCGCGAGCAAGCCGATTACTTCGAGAAAGTCGTGAGCATCGGCGGCGACGCCAAGCTGGCGGCCAACTGGGTGATGGTTGAATTGGGCAGCCTGTTGAACAAACAGGGCCTGGACATCGATCAGTCGCCGGTCTCGGCCGAACAACTGGGCGGCATGCTGCTGCGCATCACCGACAACACTATCTCCGGCAAAATCGCCAAGGTTGTGTTTGAAGCGATGGCCAACGGCGAAGGCAGCGCGGACGAGATCATCGACAAGCGCGGCCTGAAGCAAGTGACCGACACGGGCGCGATCTCGGCAGTGTTGGACGAAATGCTCGCGGCCAATGCCGAACAGGTTGAACAATATCGCGCGGCAGACGAAGCCAAACGCGGCAAGATGTTCGGCTTCTTCGTCGGCCAGGCGATGAAAGCCTCCAAAGGCAAGGCCAACCCGCAACAGGTTAACGAACTGCTGAAAAGCAAGCTCGAAGGCTGATGAGCATGGAGCCAGCACTCAAAACTGGCTCTACCCCCTGTGGGAGCGAGCTTGCTCGCGATGACGGCGGCACATCCAACATTGATGTGACTGACAGTCCGCCATCGCGAGCAGGCTCGCTCCCACATTTGTTTCGGGAACACTTTTTTATGAAACGTCTGTTCAGTGCCTGCGCCCTGCTCTCTCTGCTGGCCGGTTGCGCCAGCACGGATGTTGTTGATCCACACGGCTACGACAAGACCGGCGTTGCCTCGTATTACGGCGCCAAACACCAAGGTAAACGCACCGCCAGTGGCGAGCGTTTCAACAAGAATTCCCTGACCGCCGCCCATCGCCAGTTGCCCTTTGGCACGCGGGTGAAGGTCACCAATCTGAACAACGACAAGTCCTGCGTGGTTCGCATCAACGATCGCGGGCCGCACACCCGTGGGCGCCTGATCGATGTTTCACATGAAGCGGCCGAACAACTGGGTATGCTCAGAAGCGGCACCGCGAAGGTTCGCGTGCAAGCCCTCGACGACTGATAGACGGAGCGCTGACCATTTTCGGACTTGCCGATTTACCCCTGATCAGCGTGATTGAATTGCTCAGTGGCCTGCTGTTGCTGATCGCCGGCGCCGAGCTGATGGTGCGCGCCGCCGTGCGCCTCGCCGCGCGCCTGCATGTACGACCGCTGATTATCGGCCTGACCATCGTCGCCCTCGGCAGCAGCGCACCGCAGATGGCAGTCAGCCTGCAAGCCACCCTGGCGCAGAACGCCGACATCGCCGTCGGCAGCGTGATCGGCAGTAGCATCTTCAACATCCTCGTCACACTCGGGCTCTCGGCGCTGATCATCCCGCTGCGGGTTTCACGGCAACTGGTGCGCCTGGATATTCCGCTGATGATCGGCGCCAGCCTGCTGGTGTTCGTATTGGCGTGGAACGAAGAACTGACCCGCGCCGATGGCGTGATGCTGCTCGCGGCACTGGCGCTGTATCTGGGCCTGCTGCTGCGCCAGTCGCGACACTCGGCCCGCCCGCAATCGACGACCCACGAAGTCCCGCAAGCGCCCTGGCTCAGCAGTCTGCTGATGATCGTCACGGGATTGGCGATGCTGGTCTACGCCGGGCACCTGCTGCTGGGCGCGGCGGTTTCGGTCGCGACCGATCTGGGGTTGTCGGAGCGGATCATCGGCCTGACCATTGTCGCTGTCAGCACCTCCCTGCCGGAACTGGCCACCTCATTGATCGCCGCCTTGCGCGGTCAACGCGACATCGCCGTGGGCAACGTGATCGGCAGCAACCTGTTCAATCTCTTGGGCGTGCTGGGTTTCACCGCGTTGATCGCTCCGACACCGCTGTCGGTATCGCCCAACGCCCTGGATTTTGACTTGCCGGTGATGCTCGGCGTCGCGGTGTTGTGCCTGCCGGTGTTCTATTCCGGTTACCGGGTGACCCGCGCCGAAGGTCTGCTGTTTTTGGGCTTGTATCTGGCTTACGGTCTGCACGTGGTGTCATTCACCACCGGCATGCCGCTGGCCGGCAAGCTTGAACACCTGATGCTGTTTTTTGTCCTGCCGGCGCTGATGGCGTTTTTGCTGTTCACGTCGCTGCGCGCCTGGCGTCGCCAACACCACAATAAGGAATTGCCATGACCGATGATAAAAAGCCTGGGGTTGAAGTACGCCGCCAAGTAATGGGCGACGCCTTCGTCGACCGTGCGCTGGGCAATGCCACCGAGTTCACTCAACCGCTGCAGGATTTCGTCAACGAGCACGCCTGGGGCAGCGTCTGGAACCGCGAAGGTTTGCCATTGAAAACCCGCAGCCTGATCACCCTCGCCGCGCTGACCGCATTGAAGTGCCCGCAGGAATTGAAAGGTCACGTGCGCGGCGCGCTGAACAATGGCTGCACCGTGGAAGAGATTCGTGAAGCGCTGCTGCATTGCGCGGTGTATGCCGGTGTACCGGCGGCCATCGATGCGTTTCGCGCGGCGCAGGAAGTGATCGATACTTACCAGAAGCCGGAGTAAGTCGCCGGCATTTACGGTGGCAGGTCCAACGCCATCGCGGGCAAGCCCGCTCCCACAGGGGAATGCATTCCAAATGTGTGTGCGGGCTTGCCCGCGATGAGGCCCTTCAAAACACCGCAAATCTTGAAGCTAAATCCACCCGCCCCACTGCAACAGGAAGATTCCGATGTTGGTGGTGACCGCTGCCATCAACGTGGTGATCACGATGATCGCTGCCGCCAGTTCATGATTGCCATTGGCCTGACGGGCCATGACAAAACTGGCCGCGGCGGTCGGGCTGCCGAAGTACAGAAACAGAATCCCCAACTCCGCACCACGAAAGCCCCAGAGCCACGCCCCCAGTGTCGCCAGCACCGGCAGGCCGATCATCTTCACCAGGCTTGAACTCAGCGCCATGTTGCCGCTTTTGCGCAGGGCCGCCAGCGACAGCGTGCCGCCAATGCAGATCAGCGCCAATGGCAGGGTGGTTTGCGCCAGGTATTGGCCGGACTTCTCAAGCCATCCCGGCAAGCTGATCTGGAAGTAGGCAAACGGCGCCGCCGCAAACACGCTGATGATCAGCGGATTGACCATCACACTTTTGCAGATACTCCAGGGGTCGGACTTGATCACCGGGCTGTACACCGCCAGCACGATGGTCGAGAGCGTGTTGTAAAACAGGATGACCAACGCCGCGAGAATCGCACCGAGGGATATCCCGTAGTCGCCGTACATGCTTGCCGCCAACGCGAGGCCGATCACCCCGTTATTGCCGCGAAAGGCGCCCTGGGTGTAGATCCCCCGGTCTTCCCGCGGGCACTTCCAGATCGCCCAGCCCCAGGCGATGGCAAAACACACCAGCGTCGCCAGCGAGAAATAGATCAGCAGCGCCGGTTGCAACGCGGCGTGCAGGTCGGCATGCAGGATGCCCAGAAACAGCAACGCCGGCATGGTGACGTTAAACACCAGGGCCGACGCAGTGTGGATGAAGTTGTCGTTGATCCAGTCGATGCGTTTGAGCAGCACACCCAGAAACAGCATGGCAAACACCGGCGCGGTGATGTTCAGGGTTTCGAGGAAGATAGCCAGCATGCCGGGGGTAACCTTGGGTGAGCGTCGTTAGGGGGCTAATGATAAGCCACCCGGTCCTTCGCCGTCTGGTCGGCCGCCTTCGCGAGCAAGCCCGCTCCCACAAGGATTGCGCTGAACCTGTGGGAGCGAGCTTGCTCGCGATGCAGGCGACTCGGTCTTAAGTGATGGGCGCAGGGTTGAACAAGGTAATGTCGTTATGCAGCCTGTGCTTCTCCGCCCACGTCTGCTGCTTCCCACAAGCCACATCCAGGTAGTAGTGAAACAACTCCCAGCCAAGGTCTTCAATCGAGGCGCGCCCGGTCGCAATCCGTCCGGCATCGATGTCGATCAAGTCCGGCCAGCGCTGCGCCAGCTCGGTCCGGGTCGACACCTTCACCACCGGTGCCATCGCCAAACCATACGGCGTGCCACGCCCGGTAGTGAACACATGCAGGTTCATCCCCGCCGCCAATTGCAACGTCCCGCAGACAAAGTCACTGGCCGGGGTCGCACAGAAAATCAGGCCTTTGCGCTTGAACCGCTCACCAGGACCCAGCACCCCGTTGATTGCGCTGCTGCCGGATTTGACGATCGAGCCCAGGGACTTCTCGACAATGTTCGACAACCCGCCCTTCTTGTTCCCCGGCGTGGTGTTGGCGCTGCGATCCGCTTCGCCCTTGGCCAGGTAACGGTCGTACCAATCCATTTCCCGCACCAGTTCCTGAGCAACTTCCTCAGTCTCTGCGCGGGAAGTCAGCAGGTAAATCGCGTCGCGCACTTCGGTGACTTCGGAAAACATCACCGTCGCACCTGCGCGCAATAACAGGTCCGAGGCATAACCCAACGCCGGGTTGGCGGTGATGCCGGAAAACGCATCGCTGCCGCCGCACTGCATGCCCAGAATCAGCTCGGACGCCGGCACGGTTTCCCGGCGACGCTGATCGAGCTTCTTCAAACGGGTTTCGGCCAACGCCATGATCTGCTCGATCATCTCGGTGAAACCGTGACTGGAATCCTGCAAGCGGTACAACCACGGATCACTCAAATCCACCGAGCTGTCGTTCTCGTGCATCACCTGCCCGGCCTGCAATTTCTCGCAGCCCAGGCTGATCACCAGCGCCTCGCCACCCAGGTTCGGGTTGCGCGCGAGGTTGCGCACCGTGCGGATCGGGATGTACGCGTCAGTCGCGGTAATCGCTACACCACAGCCGTAACTGTGGGTCAGCGCGACTACGTCATCGACGTGCGGATACTTGGGCAGCAACTCGTCCTTGATGCGCTTGACCGCATGGTCCAGCACGCCAGTGACACACTGAACAGTCGTGGTAATCCCGAGAATGTTGCGCGTGCCGACGGTGCCGTCGGCGTTGCGATAACCCTCGAACGTGAAGCCTTCCAGCGGTGCCTGCGCTGCCGGCACTTCGGTGGACAGCGGCAAGCTGTCCAGCGGTGGCGCGGTGGGCATGCGCAGTTGATCTTCCTTTACCCAGCTGCCGCGCGGAATCGGCTGCAACGCGTAGCCGATGGTCTGGCCGTAACGAATCACCTGGCCACCCACGGGAATGTCCTCGAGGGTGACCTTGTGGCTCTGCGGCACGAAGTCCACCGTCACCAGGCCATCCGGGAACTCGGTACCGGCCGGGACGCCTTGGTCATTGACCACGATCACGACGTTGTCCCGCTCGTGCAGGCGGATGTAGCGCGGCGAGTCGGAATGTTCAATCAACTGCATGACGCCGCTCCTCAGGAATGCGCTTGAGACAATTTGTTATTGGTTTCAGGACCGCTGACGGGCGGCTCCTTGAGTACCACACGTTTGATCGGACCCACGATCACCAGGTAGCTGAATACCGCCACCAGGGCGTTGCAACCGACAAACACTAGCGCCCATTTGAACGAACCAGTGGAGCTGATGATGTAGCCGATGACAATCGGCGTGGTGATCGAAGCGATGTTGCCGAAGGTGTTGAACAGACCACCACTGAGACCGGCTATCTGTTTTGGCGAGGTGTCAGACACCACGGCCCAACCCAGCGCACCCACGCCTTTGCCAAAGAATGCCAAGGCCATGAAGCCGACAACCATCCATTCAACGTCCACGTAGTTACAGGCCACGATGCTGCTGGAGACCAGCAAGCCAGCAATGATCGGCGCCTTGCGGGCGAAGGTCAGGGAATGGCCTTTGCGCAGCAGGTAGTCGGAAATCACGCCGCCGAGCACGCCACCAATGAAGCCGCAGATCGCCGGCAACGAGGCGATGAAACCGGCCTTGAGGATGGTCATGCCGCGCTCTTGCACCAGGTACACCGGGAACCAGGTCAGGAAGAAGTAGGTGATGCCGTTGATGCAGTATTGGCCCAGATACACGCCGAGCATCATGCGGTTGGTCAGCAACTGGCGGATGTAGTCCCACTTCGGACCGTCGACCTTTTTGCCTTTGTCCTGGTCCATGTCGACCATGCCGCCGTTATCGGCGATGTGCTTGAACTCGGCGTCGTTGATCATCGGGTGCTGGCGCGGGCTGTAGATCACCTTCAGCCAGATCCCCGAGAAGATGATGCCGATCACCCCCATGACGATGAACACGTGCTGCCAGCCGAAGCTGTAAACGATCCAACCCATCAGCGGCGCAAACAGCACCGTGGCGAAGTATTGCGCCGAGTTGAAAATCGCAGACGCCGTACCGCGTTCAGCGGTCGGGAACCAGGCCGCCACAATGCGTGCGTTACCGGGGAAGGATGGCGCTTCGGCCAGGCCCACCAGGAAGCGCAGCATGAACAGCGCAACCACCGCCGTGGACATGCCGAACTCACCGACATAGCCCTGCAGCACGGTGAACAGCGACCAGGTGAAGATGCTGAGCGCGTAGATTTTTTTCGAGCCGAAACGGTCCAGCAACCAGCCACCGGGAATTTGCCCGGCCACGTAGGCCCAACCGAATGCAGAGAAGATGTAACCGAGGGTGACCGCGTCGATGCCGAGGTCTTTTTGCAGGCTGGAGCCCGCGATGGCGATGGTAGCCCGGTCGGCATAGTTGATCGTGGTCACCAGAAAAAGCATGAGCAAAATCAAATAGCGGACATGGGTCGGTTTGGTCGCTTGCATGTAGATGTACTCCCACTGATTATTTTTATGCGCGGGTGAAACGGGTGCATTCCCTGTAGGAGCTGTCGAGTGCAACGAGGCTGCGATCTTTTGATCTTTAAAAGCAAAGATCGCAGCCTCGTTGCACTCGACAGCTCCTACAGGGGGTTGCGGTGTTCGGTTGAGCCGGACACCGCGATGTATCAGGAGCCGATGTAGCTGGTCTTCACCACGGTGTAGAACTCTTGCGCGTAGCGACCTTGCTCGCGGGAGCCATAGGATGAACCTTTACGCCCACCGAATGGAACGTGGTAATCCACGCCCGCCGTCGGCAGGTTGACCATCACCATCCCGGCCTGGGAGTGGCGCTTGAAGTGGTTGGCGTACTTCAACGACGTGGTGGCGATGCCCGCCGACAGGCCGAATTCGGTGTCGTTGGCCATGGCCAGCGCTGCTTCGTAATCGGCAACGCGAACAACGTTGGCCACCGGGCCAAAGATTTCTTCACGGCTGATACGCATCGCGGCTTCGCTGTCGGCAAACAGGGTTGGCGCGAGGTAGTAACCTTCGGTGTCGCAAGTCACCAGACCACCGCCGCTGACCAGACGTGCACCTTCGGACTGGCCGATGTCGATGTACTTCATGTCTTGTTCAAGCTGAGCCTGGGAAACCACCGGACCAATGTCGGTGCCGGTTTTCAGCGCGTGACCGACCTTGATCGACTTCATGCGCTCGGCCACGGCTTCGACGAACTTGTCGTGAATCCCGGCGGTGACGATAAAGCGGCTCGATGCCGTGCAACGCTGGCCGGTGGAGTAGAACGCGCTCTGCACCGACAGCTCGACCGCTTGCTTGAGGTCGGCGTCGTCGAGAATGATCTGCGGGTTCTTGCCGCCCATTTCCAGTTGAACCTTGGCCTGGCGCGACACGCAGCTGACCGCGATCTGACGACCGACGCCCACGGAACCGGTGAAGCTGATGCCGTCGACTTTCGGGCTCTGAACCAGCGCATCGCCAACCACTCGACCGCTGCCCATCACCAGGTTGAACACGCCGGCGGGGAAGCCTGCGCGGGAAATGATTTCAGCCAGCGCCCAGGCGCAACCCGGCACCAGATCGGCCGGTTTCAGCACGACGCAGTTGCCGTAGGCCAGGGCCGGGGCGATTTTCCACGCTGGGATCGCGATCGGGAAGTTCCATGGTGTGATCAGACCGACCACGCCCAGCGCTTCGCGAGTCACTTCGACGTTCACACCCGGACGCACCGACGGCAGATAGTCGCCGGACAGGCGTAGGCATTCACCGGCGAAGAACTTGAAAATGTTGCCGGCGCGGGTCACTTCGCCGATGGCTTCGGGCAGAGTCTTGCCCTCTTCCCGAGCCAGCAAGGTGCCGAGCTCTTCGCGGCGGGCGAGGATTTCGCTGCCGACTTTATCCAGCGAATCGTGGCGAGCCTGAATGCCCGAAGTGGACCACGCCGGGAACGCGGCGCGAGCGGCGTCGATGGCGGCGTGAACCTGGGCCAGATCGGCCTTGGCGTATTCACCGATGGTGTCGGTCAACTCCGACGGGTTGATGTTGGTGGAGTAGTCGGCGCCGGCAACCCATTGGCCACCGATGTAGTTATCGAAACGCTTTGAATCAGTCACAGACCTTCCCCTTAAAAAGAAGTCCTCACACAAAAAGCCGCTAATCACTCAGCGGCCTTGTTTAATCGGTTGTTATTGCGCGCCTTGCTTGTCGATCAGCGCGGCCAGAGCTTCGTACTCTTCTGGCAGCAGATCAGTCAGCGGCGCACGCACAGGACCTGCGTCATAGCCTGCAATTTTTGCCCCGGCCTTGACGATGCTCACCGCGTAACCGGCTTTGCGGTTGCGGATGTCCAGGTACGGCAGGAAGAAGTCGTCGATGATCTTGCCAACGGTGGCGTGATCTTCGCGGGCAATGGCGTGGTAGAAATCCATCGCGGTCTTCGGGATGAAGTTGAACACCGCCGAGGAGTAAACCGGTACGCCCAGTGCCTTGTAGGCTGCGGCGTAGACTTCGGCGGTCGGCAAACCGCCCAGGTAGCTGAAGCGATCACCGAGGCGGCGACGGATCGACACCATCAACTCGATATCGCCCAGGCCATCCTTGTAGCCGATCAGGTTCGGGCAGCGCTCGGCCAGACGTTCCAGCAGTGGCGCGGTCAGGCGGCAGACGTTGCGGTTGTAAACCACCACGCCGATTTTTACCGATTTGCACACAGCTTCAACGTGGGCCGCAACGCCGTCCTGGCTGGCTTCGGTCAGGTAGTGCGGCAGCAACAACAGGCCTTTGGCGCCCAGACGCTCGGCTTCCTGTGCGTATTCGATGGCTTGACGAGTCGAACCGCCAACGCCGGCCAGAATCGGCACGCTGGTTTCGCAGGTGTCGACGGCAGTCTTGATGATTTCCGAATATTCGCTGGCCGCCAGAGAGAAGAACTCACCGGTGCCGCCCGCGGCGAACAATGCCGAGGCGCCGAATGGGGCCAGCCATTCAAGACGTTTGATATAGCCCGCGCGATGGAAGTCGCCCTGAGCATTGAAATCGGTAACCGGGAAAGACAGCAGACCGGAAGAGAGGATGGACTTCAGTTCTTGTGGATTCATTATTCGAACACCCTGGGTAGCGACGTATGTGTGTGAGAAAACCGTTCAGCCTTCGCCGAAGTTGTAGGTCATCGCACAACTTAAATAACAACCGTCAACTGCATTTCATCGCCAACCGCAGAATTTGAGTCGGAAAGGTATTTTCTTGACGTAGGAAATTTCTCATCTATGATCCAGATAACTGTATATACATACAGTTATTTTTTGATCGTACCGACGACATATCAAGGAGATAGAAATGTCAGGTCTACACGCACAACCGAAGGAAAAACCAAAACAGGTCATTGCCGAACTGGATGATCTTTTTACCGAACATGGCATCCCTCTCATTGAGGAAAACCAACACGTGGGCTTGCAGATTGCTGATCATCACAACTCTGCGCCTGCCCTTCCCGCGTCGCTGACCACAGCCCCCGGTAAAGCCCTGAAAGGCAAGCCACAGCTGAGGTTCGAGGGTGGCGAACACACCTCTATCGGCGACAGCACACTGCTGCGTTTCATCAAGGACGCACCTGCTATCCCGGCTTCACAGGTGGAGCTGCATTTACCCAATGGGCTAGCGCTGACCTATGGCCAGGTCGTTGCGCTGGGGGGTGATTTCTATGGAATTCCCGATCAACCGATAAGCGAAGGCGCGACAGGCGCCGACCGAATCCAGCGCTTTACCAACGCCTTTAACTCGCTGGCCGTACTGCCTGCTTCTAACGCCGAGGCCAAGCTGATCCTCGGTGTCATGCAAAAGGAAATCGCCGCGATCAAGCAGGCGATCAAGGACGGTAAACAACCTCACGAAGCCTATGACGCCCTCGGTGATACGTTGTCGGAAGAGTGGAACAAGATCACCGGCGGCGGCAGTGTCGTCTCGGCGTTGTTCCCATTTGGCCGCTACCTGAAACTGGCCGCCAACAATGCCGATCACTTCGCCGAATGGGCGCTGCTGGCCTATATCGCCGGGCACACCGCAGCGGTGCAACAAGCGGTTCTGGCCCACACCAGCGGCGATGAAAAGCAGTTGGAGCTGGCCTATGCGATGAACGCTTTTGCCGATCACTACCTGACCGACCTGTTTTCCGCCGGCCACCTGCGAGTGCCGCGCAAGCAATTGGCAGCGGTGGTTACACCCAGCGATCTGGGTTCGTTGATCACGCGTTTCATGCACGACGAAGACAGCAAGTTCGGCCTCAATGTGCGCAATGGCAACGGCGATCAATGGCGCGCGTATGGGGACAAACGCTACTTCGACGGCCTCTCCAGCGCCAATCGCACCCAGGTGAATCAGGCGGTTCAGGTGTCGGCGGATGAAGTGTTCGCGGCTTATCTCAGTGGAATCGCACCGTCGGCCGCCAATTTCGGCGCCTTGAAAAAGATGCCTGATCTGCAAGCAGTATTGAACTCGGCGAGCAACTTCTCGCCGCTGTTCAGGGTCGAGGGCAACAAGGTGCTGCGGCGCAAGGACGTCAACAACCTGAACGACACCGCCACCGTGGACGACTGGTGGGGCTGGAGCACTTATTTGCTGCTCAAGGATTACAAACCGACTGGCAACGTTGCCTGATAAGGAGATCGATGATGACTATCAAATTGAAACTGGAATTGGCCTCGGGCCAATCGCTGAAGGGGGCGCCGTTGGAGTTGTTGGCCAAGGGAGTGCCGATTGCTCGGGCGGTAGTTGATGAGCATGGGCATGTGACATTCGATGCCAAAGCTGGGGCTTCTGAGTGGGCCGTGAGAGTGGATCGTTCGATTCTCAGGACCGGCTGATTCCCCGCACCTGATCGTTCCCAGAGCGTGGGAACGATCTCATTACTCAGCCCATTTCACCCACCACTCGTCGGCACTGTCATTTATGACAGTAGCCGAACAACTGTCGCTGCGGCCTAAATGGTTCCGGGGTTAACGAACCGGCTCCGCCAACGCAGCACTGCATTCGCGCCTATTCAAACGGTTTGATAAAACGTTAAAAGGATTTTGATCATGACTGCACAACTGAAAGCCCTCGAAGCACCGGTGCTTAAAGAAGCCGTCGAAGGGGTACTTTACGTTCATAACCTGATTGACCCGGCACATGGTGTGGTTTGGCCATATCCGTATGCTGCAGCAGGCGACAATGTTGAATTCACGGTACAAACTTCAACCGGCAATACTTGGGTCGGTTTGATCGCACTGACGCAAGCCTCGGTGGGAAAACCCGTCACTTTCTCTATTCCGAAAGAAACATTTGCGAAAGGTCTAGTTTTAGACGCCACCGCTAAACTGCAATACAGCGTAACCAGTGCCTCTGGTAATCAGGCTCATTCCGCTGATCTGGTTGTTCAACTAAAACCATAAACCGCAATCAGCGCTGCGCCTCTGCCTCTTCATGCACATGGCGCAGCCGCTCACGACGCAGGAGTAGAGCGTGAACATTACCTATACATTGAAGCATCCCATCGGCAAACGTCAGAACTTCATGTTCGACGGCATTATTTATGCGACGGACGTACTGCAATTCGAAGGTCTCGATGAGCAGTACATCGTCACCAAAAGAACGCTGACCATCCCTTTCGAAATCGATCAACCGATCGAACGCGTCACACTTGAAACCGAGCTTTATAAACCTAAGCCTTAACCCCGCTGCGCCTCCGCCTCTTCATGCGCATGGCGCAGCCGCTCCCGACTGTTCGTCAGATGCAAGCGCATTGCTGCCCGCGCCGCATCCGAATCCTGGCGCGCAATTGCATCGTAAATTTCTTCGTGCTCACGGCTCAGACGATTCATGTAGTGCTGCTGATCGTCATGGGCCAGGCGCGCGGAGTTGAGGCGTGTGCGCGGAATGATGCTGGTGCCCAGGTGGGTCATGATGTCAGTGAAATAGCGGTTGCCGGTCGCCAGGGCGATTTGCAGGTGGAACTGGAAGTCGGACGCCACGGCATCGCTGGCATGGGAGACACTTTCATTCAATGCATCCAGCGCAGCTCGCATCAATGCCAACTGCTCGGGGCTGCGGCGTTGCGCGGCAAGGCCGGCGGATTCCACTTCCAGGCTGATGCGCAGTTCCAGAATCGCCAGCACGTCACGCAGCGTGACCACGGTCGCAGGGTCGATACGGAAACCGCTCGGGCTTGGGGTGTCGAGCACGAAGGTGCCGATGCCGTGGCGGGTTTCAACCTGGCCTGCCGCCTGCAAACGGGAAATCGCTTCGCGCACCACGGTGCGGCTGACGCCATGGGCATCCATGATCGCCGACTCGGTGGGCAACTTGTCGCCACGCTTGAGGTGACCGTCGCGGATCTGCTCGGACAGCACCGTCACCAGTTCCTGAGCGAGGCTGCGTCGCTTGCGAGGGAGGCGTGGTGCGTCGATCGGGTTTTCCATGGTGAACGTCTTTCTCGAAAGTTGCGGCTGAAACCGCATCATAGCTCAACGCGGTTGTACGATCACCCCGACCCGTAGGAGCTGCCGAAGGCTGCTCCTACAGAGGTTGTGGTGTTTACGCGGTCACGGCTTGGTCCACCAGATGGCCATTCTCGATACGAACATGCCGTGGATGGAAGCGCTTCAGGCTGCTGCGATGCCCGACGCTGACAATGCTCAAGCCCGGAATCTCATCGATCAAGGTCTGATACAGCGACGCTTCGTCCTCCTCGTCCATCGCCGAGGTCGCTTCGTCCATGTACAGCCATTGCGGTGCGTAAAGCAGCGCACGAGCGAAGGCCAGACGTTGCTGCTCACCCGGCGACAACATGCGCTGCCAGTGATTGGCTTCGTCCAGACGGGCAACGAGATGCGGCAAACGGCAGGCTTCCAGCACATGAACGTAGCGCTCGTGCGGATACGTATCGCCCGACTGTGGATAACTCAGCGCTTCACGCAGGCTGCCAATCGGCAGATACGGTTTTTGCGGCAGGAACAGATAACGCCCCGTCGGCAGACGAATACTGCCGTGGCCAGCCGGCCAAAGGTGCCCCATCGCTCGAAACAAAGTGGATTTACCGCTGCCGGAGCGGCCGCTGAGCATGACGCGCTCGCCCTCCTCCACGGTCATGTCGGCGTTGGTCAGCAGGTGACGACCGTCAGCGAGGTCGAGGCCAAGGTTATGCACCTTCAACGCCGACCCCGAATTCTGTACATCGATGGCCGGCGCACGCTCTTCGTTGTCGGTCATGGCCTGGCGGAAACTGAGCAGACGATCACAGGTGGCGCGCCATTCGGCAAGGTCCTGGTACGCCGTGATGAACCAACTGAAGTTGTCCTGGACGTTAGCGAACGCCGAGTTGATTTGCATCAGCTCACCCAGCTCGATCTTGCCAGTGAAGTAACGCGGCGCGGCGACCATGAACGGGAAGATGACTGCGATCTGCTCATAACCGGAAGTGAAGAAGGTCAGGCGCTTGGACACTTTCATGATGTCCCAGTAGTTGTGCCAGACCATCCCGAAACGGCTGCTCAAGCGGCGGTTCTCATTAGGCTCGCCGTTGTACAGCGCAATGCTTTCGGCATTCTCGCGAATCCGAACCATGGAGAAACGCAGGTCGGCTTCGAAGCGTTGCTGGTTGTTGTTGAGGCCTATCAAGCGACGGCCAATCAAATGCGTCAGCCAACTGGCGACGGCGGCATAAACCAGCGCGCACCAGAACATGTAACCGGGAATCGTGAAACCAAACACTTCGATACTGCCCGACACGCCCCACAGAATGATCGAGAACGATACGAGGCTGACGATGTTGCGAATCAACCCGAGCCCCAGGCCCAACGTGTTGGTGGTGAATTTATTGAGGTCTTCGGAAATCCGCTGGTCCGGGTTATCGGTGTAACCGCCCTGCTCCAGCTGGTAGTAATTCTTGTTGGCGAGCCAACGGGTAAAATGCTTCTCGGTGAGCCAGGCCCGCCAGCGGATGGTCAGCATCTGGGTCAGGTAGAGCCGATACACCGCGCCGAGAATGGCCACCGCCGCAATGCCGCAGAAATACAGGATCAACTGCCAGAACGCTGCCTCGTCCTTCTTTTGCAGGGCGTTGTAAAAATCCTTGTACCAACTGTTGATCCACACCGAAATCGCCACACTGAACAGCGACAGCGCGATCACGGCGATCAGCAACGTCCAGGCCTTGCCCTTCTCTTCACTGCGCCAGTAAGGCGTGGTCATCGCCCAGACTTTGCGAAAAAACTGCCCGCGCACAGCATCATTGACCGCGGAATATTCAGCGTTCTGATTCATGGAAAAGGCTCGATAAAGAAAAGAACACACACGAACCGATCATAGATGATCGGCATGTGTTGTAACGCTGTGTGACAACAATTGTTCAGGGGCGGTTCAGCGTTGAGGCCATTTTGACAAGTAACCCCCAATTGGTTGCCGCCGGTCGCCACTGTCAGATATGACAGTAGAGAGGTAGCGATATCTCGGGCCTACTGATCGCAACCCGTCGCCATGACGTGCGCAGGGCAATCTGGTTAAAACGCATACAAAGGAGCTATTTCGATGAACAATAAAACCAAGCCTACATACCCGATGCCAGAGGCGCCAGCCGTAAAAAATGGAGCGTTCTTCCTCAGTGGGTTAGGTGAAACCACTGAGATCAGAATTGGCTCCGGGGGTGTATGGCCACCAGGTGCTGAATACAAGTTTCAAGCCGTTTTTCTAGGGACTGACAAGAAATGGGACAGTGGCTACACATCATCAGCGAATGCATTAAAGGCCGACTTGCCTATCAACGAAATGCGCCCGCACATCCATCGAGAAGTCGAAATCAAGTTCTACATGAAATCCGAAGGTGTTGAACACCTCTCTGATCCATTGACCGTCCGGATCTTGCCGTAGAGGCATAAAGGGGCGAATAAACGACACTCCATGAGCATGGTTTATTCGCCACTCCCTCAAAAAAACTACAACTCAACGACGAACCGGGCGCTTCTGCAATTTGCGCTGCAAGGTGCGGCGGTGCATGCCCAGGGCGCGGGCAGTAGCGGAGATGTTGCCTTCGTGCTCGGTCAGCACGCGCTGGATGTGCTCCCACTGCAGGCGATCCACCGACATCGGGTTTTCCGGCACCAGCGTGTCGAGGTCGGCGTGCTCGGAGAGCAGCGCGGCCAACACGTCATCGGCGTCCGCCGGTTTGCACAGGTAATTGCAGGCGCCGCGCTTGATCGCCTCGACGGCGGTGGCGATGCTCGAGTAACCGGTGAGGATTACCACGCGCATTTCCGGGTCCAGCTCAAGCAGCTTGGGCAACAGCACCAGGCCGGAATCGCCGTCCATTTTCAGGTCCAGCGCGGCGTAGTCTGGCAGGTCAGCCTGAGCGATGGTCAGGCCTTCTTCGGCGGAACCGGCGGTGCTGACGCGAAAGCCGCGGCGGGCCATGGCACGGGCCATCACCCGGGTAAAAGTTGCGTCGTCGTCTACCAGCAGCAAATGCGGCAGTTCTTCGCCTTCGCCTTCGACTTGGATATCGTCACTCATGTTCGTCTCCTCGGGCGACACGGGGCAGGCGCAGCTCGGTGAGCGTGCCGCCTTCCTCATGACTGTAGAGTTTCACTGAGCCGCCGGCGCGTGTCACGCTGGCCTTGCTCAAAAACAGGCCCAGGCCGAAACCTTTGCCCTTGGTGGTAAAAAACGGCTTGCCGATCTGCTCGGCGATGGCCAGCGGCACACCGGCGCCGTGGTCGCGAATGCTGATGGTCAAGTCCTCGGCATTCCAGTCCAGCGTCACTTGCAACCCTTCGGGGCAAGCGTCGGCGGCGTTGTTGAGCAAATTCAGCAGCGCCTGGGTCAGGTCCGGTGGCGGTGCCATGCGCGGCACGGTGCCTTGGCCCAGTCGCTGGAAACGATAACTGGCTTCCGGGCGCATCAGGTGCCAGCGGTTCAGGGCTTCGTCGAGCCAATCGGTGACGTCCTGCATCTCCACGGCCAATCGACGATTCGCCTCGGCGGCGCGCACCAGTTGCTGCAAGGTTTCTTTGCAGAGTTTGACCTGATCCTGCAGCACGCTCAGGTCGTCCTGCAACATCGGGTCGTGATGGTCCTGACGCATTTCCTTGAGCAACACACTCATGGTCGCCAGCGGCGTGCCCAGCTCATGGGCAGCACCGGCGGCCTGGGTGGCGACGGCCAGCAGTTGTTGATCGCGCAGGCCCTCTTCGCGACGGATGGCACGCAGTTCTTCCTGACGGCGCAGCTCTTCGGCCATGCGTGCAGCGAAGAAGGTGATGACCGCCGCGGCCAGGGCGAAACTCAGCCACATCCCGTAAACCTGCAGGTTTTCACGAGCGATCGGGAAGGTTTGCAGCGGATAGAAGCGCGCCAGCAGCAAGGTGTACATCGTCAACGCGATACCGGACAGAATCACCGAATAACGCCACGGCAACGTCACGGCGGCGATGGTCAGCGGCACCAGGTAATAAGAGACGAAGGGGTTGGTCGAGCCGCCGGAGAAATACAGCAAGGCACTGTGGATAAACAGGTCGCAGGCCAGTTGCACGGCGTATTCGAGTTCGGTAACCGGCCATGAGGTGCGCAAGCGAATCGCCGTGAACGCGCACAGCAACATTGAGCAACCGAGGGTCGCGGCCAGTTGAAACCAAGGCAGCGGCAGCAAGTCGAGCCAGTACGCCAGGCCCACGGAGCCGGCCTGAGCGGCCAACACCAAGGTGCGGATAAACGTCAGCCGCCAGAGATTCTGGCGAGTTGCGGAAGTGATTTGAACGGGGGCGAGCATGAGCTCTCCTGATGAGCGCTCCAGGCGGATCGCACGGAGTATAACCAAGCACGGGGGCAGTCAGGCAAAAGTGCGGCAAACGGCCACAGGCCTTCAGCCAACACAAAGCCTTGTAGCAGCTGCCGAAGGCTGCGTTCGGCCGCGAAGCGGGCGTAAAACCTGAGACCTCATTCCGTCATGCAAAACGCGTCAGCCCAATTGCGACCGCTTCGCGCTCGAACGCAGCCTTCGGCAGCTGCTACAGGAGATCGCGTCGATCTGTATAGAAGTTGTAACTGTGCGAACCGGATCATAAAAGCTAGAGTCTGATGGTTTCACGCAGGCTCGGACCTTAACCCCTGCGCACCGTCCAAGGAGTTTTCATGCACAGTTTCAGCCGCAGCGCCGCCCTTCTTGCCCTTAGCGTTGGCACCGTCGCCAGCCTCCCGGCCCTGGCCGCCGACGAACTTCATTACAACCAGATCGCCCTGCGCGCCGAAGTCAGTCAGGAAGTCGCCCGCGACCTGATGATCGTGACCCTCTACACCGAAGAACAAAACACCGACCCGGCCAAACTCGCCGCCGACGTCAGCACCACCATGAACAAAGCGCTGGCCCAGGCCAAACAGGTCAAGGAAGTCACCCTGCGCCAGGGCAGCCGCAACAGCTACCCGATCTACGACACCAAGGGCCAGAAAATCACCGGCTGGCGCGAACGCGCCGAACTGCGCCTGGAAAGCTCCGACTTCGCGGCGCTGTCGAAACTGACCGGCGAACTGCTCACCGACCTGAAAATGGGTGGCATGGACTTCGCCATCGCCACACCAACCCGCCAGGCCAGCGAAGATGCGCTGCTTAAAGAAGCCGTGACAGCCTTCAAGGCCCGTGCTCAATTGGCGACCGACGCGTTGGGTGGCAAGGGTTATAAAATCGTTAACCTGAATTTGAACAGCAACGGTTATCCACAACCGTACATGCGTGGGCCGATGATGATGAAAGCGGCGAGCATGGACGGTGCGCCGGTTACGCCGGAAGTCGAAGCTGGTACAAGTCAGGTCAGCATGACGGCGGATGGTTCGATTGAAGTGTTGATGCCTTGATTCGATAACCCGTACACAAAAACGGCGATCACCGAAGTGATCGCCGTTTTTTATGCCAGACCAAAACCCACGTAGTCCCCCTGTAGGAGTTGCCGAAGGCTTAAAAAGCGGAACGCGGAGCGTGGGAACGATCAAAAAGGGACTCGCCGTTAAGGGCAAAACCCTAAGCGGCCGTTACCGCAGGAATGGATATGTACACCTGAAAGAGACTGGTCGGCTATTTGGCTTGCTCCCAACATTTGACTTATCAAACGCTCAACACTTGGAAAAAAGCCAAAAGCGCTACCGCAAGCAGCAAAGGTTGCACCCCCGGTACTACCAATACGCCCACGCAGCCCCCACCAAATCCCAAAGCCAAGCATCACCCACAGATGTCCACTGACAAACAGTAACGGAACAATCTGCCCCCACAGACACAACAACTCTTTAAACAACAAACACCTACCCAACAAACTAGAACTCAATCTCATTCACGCCCGCCCTCCCCATTCAC